>NZ_JBBNAD010000004.1:900000-1161562 GCF_037996765.1 Bdellovibrio sp. GT3
CTTATCAGCCAAACCTGCGAAAACCAGTTCACCTTGCGCCTCCGGCATTTTTGCCAAAGGGGAGGACGTGACGGATTCACTGATTTCAAGAGTCAGCTTTTCCTGGTCATTGATTGAAAAATCAGCGGCCGGGAATGAGGTGTTATGTGTAGAGTCATCAATACTGGAGCCCACTGAAATCGCATCGTCTGCGATGGAAGGTGCACCCACGATGTAGGGAGCATCGCCAGAGTTTCCGGCGGAAGCCACCACCACAGTACCGCCGCGAACCAGGTTTCTAACTGCGTGCCCGTACATCACATGGCGACTGCCATAAGTGGAGCCCAAGGAAAGGTTCACAACGTCCATTTGTTTTGCAAAACTCAAGTCACCCGTAGGGTCAGCAGAATACTCAAGGGCTGCGATCACGACTTCGTCGCTGGTGCCCCCTGAGCGGCCAAATACTTTCACGGCATAAAGATCTGCGTCGGGTGCAACACCGTCATAAGTGTTCACGCCGTCACCAATACCGGCGACACTGCCAGCCACGTGGGTTCCGTGCGTGGCTTCATCCAAAGGATTTACGTCAGGAAGAGGGATGCGCTTTTTTGGGTCGTCTGATCCGGGTTGGTAGTCTGAGCCCACCAAGTCGATCCCGCCCACAACTTTGCGATTCGGGAACGCCGAGGTTTCAGCCGAAGGATTGATGGCTTTATAAGCATCAGGAGTGCCCGGGCCGCCCAACATTTTGTGAGTATAGTCGATACCCGTATCGATCACGGCAATGCGTTTACCCTGACCGCGAATGTTTTGTGCATAAGCCGCCTCGCTGCCAATGAATTTCACAGAGGTCTTTGCACCCACCATGCCGATTTCGTTGAATTCGGATTTCTCATCTTGAGGTCTTGCAAATTGGGCTGACTTTTCCGTCATGACGACGTTTGGAATTTGTTTGATTTTTTCCAAAGCATCAGCCGGGGCCCATACTACCATTCCGTTTAGAACCAGGCGGTAACGAATTAGAACTCTGATGTCGGGGGAAATCTTATGCAGTTCCGCGAATGTTTTTTCCTGCTCGTTTTGGATGGCTTTCACCAAATCCGGATCGATTTGTGGTTTTCCATCTTTCATTTCAGCAGTCTCCAACAGCGCCGGTGACGACAGTTTGATGATGAAAATGGAGGGTTCCGCAATCGTGGATCTGGTGCTGTAAAGGCCGTCTAACAGGTCCGATTTGAAGATCGGGGAATCAGGCTGGGAGGGGCTGCAGCCCGCAAGGACCAACAGCGAAATTAACAGCGTTGAAATATTTCTTTGGCGTGTATTCAATTTAAACATCTTCATAGGGCCCTCTCACGTTCCAGGTGCCATATAGACACCGTTGACCTGGAAATCAAATTACCGTTCTGGAGTAATCCAAAATCCGTGCCTAAGAAGCGGCGCCTTTTTGGCTCTAATTTGAACGCCTAAGGACCCCCGAGATGCTACTCCCAAGGGCAGTCAAAGCTCTCCTGGCCGTTCACCAGCGTGATGTTCTGATCGCGATTCATTGCAACCAGTTGGCCCATTGCAGAAAACACCAGGCTGTAAGGGTTGTCGCCAGGATATGATTTCACTTCATGATAGACAGCGCCGCTTGTTTTCGAAGTCATCGTGATCAGGTATAGGTCGTTATATTGTTGGTCACCCGTCGTGAACAGTGCTTGAACTTCTGCAAGATTTTTCAGAGGTGCCGTTACATATTCCTGCTCCAAGAGATGCTGATTGATCAATTTAAGTTGAACAGCAGAGACAGCCTTTGCCTTGTTGATATAAATTGAAGTTTCAGAAAAAGCCTGGTGGTAGGCTTCCTCGTCTGAACTGCTTTGCAAAGCGCAAAGTTCCATGGTTTTAGAAAAATCGCTGCCCGCAAATGCATTCGCGGAGATCATAAATGACAGAGCAAAAACAAATTGTTTCATGGTTATTCCCTTTGGTTGATGCCAGAGGAAATATACTGAGAGCCGCCCTCAGGATAGTGAATATTAAAAATCTTAATATGCATCCGGGGTATATTTGCCTACATCGCGTCTTTGATGTAGAACGAGCGCAGGATCTCGCTTAGCTTGCCGTTACGAATGATGGTGGCGATGGCTTTATTGACGTCGCTTAGCTTTAATTTTGATTTTTTAGAGATCGCACATTTCGTCATGAGTGACGAACCCTGGAGTTCAAAAAAACGAAGTCGAGGATAGGGGTTGCTGTAGTAGGCGAATTCGATATTGGACATGACGACGTATTTCAGGCGTTTTTTTAAAAGCTTCTGAATATTGGCTTGGTTGTTGGGGCCGTCTTCACGTTTTAGTGTTCCTTGCGTGAAGTATGGATCCAGTGCCGGATAGACAAAGTTCAATACCGAGCCAATCGACTCGCCCTTTAAATCCTCAATGGATGTGACTGGATTTTCGCGGAAGTAAACGATGCCATTGGAGCTGCGATAGATTTCATCCGTCCACCAGACATCTTTGACAATGGCTTTCTGCCAGACTTCGTTCAAGTGACAGAGAATATCGATTTTCCCCTGTACCAGGCTCGGGGCGACCCTTTGTTTGGGGACCAGAAACCATTTTTCAGTCACACCTAGTTCTTCTGCCAATGCCTCGCCCAGCTGCTTCAAAATTCCATCTTCCAATGTCGGAACCGCGGTGATTCGGTTTATTTTTACCAACGGCATGGCATAGTCAGAATTCACGCCAAAAATGAAGGTTGGATTTGCGTCAGCAAATACCTCTGTGTGGGTGAATAAAATTAGCAGGACCAGAAAGATGTTCTTCACACCTCCAGCATATCGAACGGGTTCGTGATGTCATATGATTTTTGTGCTACTTCTTGCGACTTGGCATTAGTTTTTGACAACGGACCAGCTGGATGGAGTGCTCAAAGAGCTGCTCAGCTTGATTTTGGAAGATCCAGTGTCGACGTTAATGATGATTTGTGAGTTTGAAACAGCCTCTATCTGTGTCAGGCGCATCAGCTTTGGATTTTTAAGATGTGCGCCCTGAATGGCGTCGGCAACTTGTTCCCAGCGAATGAAGGGCTCAAAGCTTTGACCTTGATTGACACTTTTAAAGGCCCCCACGAACCACTGACCTTTGGGGTGAATATAAACGGGATAGTTTTGTTTGCCGAATTGGGGGATCTGCTTCCAGTTCAATCCATCTTCAGTGGTGTAAACGCCCTCCGAGGAGACAATTCCACGCACTGACGATTTGCTTTCAAAAGCGATGGAGTAGATTTCGCGCTTCATCAGTTGCTCGGTCGTTAGGGTGTTGCTGGAGGTCGCAGGTGTGGTCTCAAATGATACCGCATTTCTTTTCCACCAGACTTCACCGTGTCCATTGATTTTACTTAATGCCCAGATGTTGGCTTCGGGCTTGGTGATCTCCACTCGGGAAAGCAATTGCGGGCCCCCAGGAGCTGCGCGAGTCACCACGCCGCGGAGTTGATTGGTCACGAAACCTTTGGCTCTTTGTAAGGGGATTTGCGCGCGTTGTGCGGAAACCAGAAACTCGCCGTTGCGATGAGTGACGGGAATCCATTTGCCATCAATGAAAGCCAAATTTGAAAAGTCAGCACGGGAGGCGAAGTGATTGATATCCACATAGCCTATGATTCCGTTGCGATTGATTTTCATAAAGCCTTTTTCAAATCCCAATGGTTCCACGCGACTCAGGCGGGGAAGTGTGGTTAAGACGGCTGCAAGGCTGGAGGGGGTTTTGCGCAAGTATGTATCCAGGATGTTTACGAAGACACCCGCGTCATCATGGCGGTTTTTCAGCATGGATAACGGCACCCAGCCGATCACTTGATCGCGGTAGGTTTTTACCTTGGCCCAATAGTCATCAGTTTCCAAAATTTCCAAAGTGGCATTGGGGCCTAATACTTTGATGGTGCCGGAGTCATTGCGATTCAATGACAAAAGCTGGCAGGCTGATTTTGTATCCACCAGGCGTGCGACCTGAATGTCTTTAAGGATCTGTTTTGCTTCAAGTTCGAATTCTTTACGGTCCCAGCGAACGCGGTAGGTGCTTTCAATCTGCGTGGAAATCAGGCGTTCTTCCAGGGCGCTGCGGTTGGCTTGACCAGACGCAAAAGGACTTTCTTTGGTGCGATAAAATGAGATGGCAGCACTCGCATCGGTCGCTAAAGCGGCGTGGGCGGAGGGGACTGCCAAAAGAATAGGAAAAACGGCCAAAAAAATTGGATACATTCGTCTATTGTGCGTGCCGTTAGTAGGGGGCCTCAAGGCCAGAAGAGGGTTGAACTGGCCTAAAGGGGAGTGGTATCTATACCTGCTTTGTTAAAAGAAACATAACACGGAGTGGTATATGGATATCAAATTGATCGGTATTGTAGGCGCAGGACAAATGGGGAACGGGATTGCTCAAGTGGCAGCAAACTTCGGTTTCAACGTCGTTATGATGGACGTTTCTGGCGCTTCACTTGAAAAAGGTATGGCGACAATAGCTGGCAGCTGCGATCGCTTGATCAAAAAAGCGACGATGACTGAAGCAGACAAAGCTGCTTTGCTTGGTCGTATCAAAACAACTCAAGAAACTGCAGGTCTTAAAGATTGCGACATCGTGATCGAAGCTGCGACAGAAAACATTGATCTTAAACTTAAAATTTTCAAAGACCTGGACGCGACTGTTAAACCAGGTGCTTTGTTGGTTTCTAACACATCTTCGATCTCTATCACTAAAATTGCGGCCGTGACAAAACGTCCGGAAAAAGTTGCTGGTATGCATTTCATGAATCCAGTTCCTTTGATGAAACTTGTTGAAGGTATCCGCGGTCTTCAAACTTCTGATGAAACTTTCAAAGCTGTGAAAGCTTTGGCAGAAAAAATGGATAAAGTTTTCGTTGAATCAGTCAAAGACATGCCCGGCTTCATCGTAAACCGCATCTTGATGCCAATGATCAACGAAGCTGTTTACACTTTGCACGAAGGAATTGCTTCTGTAGAGAGCATCGACTCTGCAATGAAACTGGGAACAAATCAGCCAATGGGCCCTTTGACTTTGGCAGACTTCATCGGTTTGGACACATGCCTTGCCATCATGAACGTGCTTCATGACGGTTTGGGTGATTCTAAATACCGTCCATGCCCACTTCTTGTTAAATACGTGGAAGCAGGTTGGATGGGTCGTAAATCAGGTCGTGGTTTCTACGACTACTCTCAAAAATAGGATTTAAAAACAATGGCAGGCTTTAATTATAAAACACTTCTACTAGAGCAAAAAGCAAACGGCGTATGGGTGCTTACCATCAATCGTCCGGATGCTTTGAATGCATTGAACTCCACAGTTCTTGAGGAGATGGGCGAGGCGCTTCGTCAAATCGGCGAAATGCCTTATGTCGATGCGCGCGCTTTGATCATCACAGGTTCTGGTGAAAAAGCTTTTGTCGCGGGCGCTGATATCAAAGAGATCAATGCATTGGACGAAGATAAAGGCATGATCTTCGCGCAACGTGGTCAGTCTGTATTTCATGAACTGACTCTTTTGAAGATTCCGGTGATCGCAGCAGTTAACGGTTTTGCATTGGGTGGCGGGTGTGAATTGGCACTGGGTTGCGATTTCATTTACGCGTCTGAAAATGCAAAATTCGGTTTGCCAGAAGTAAGCCTTGGATTGATCCCAGGCTTCGGCGGTACAGTACGTATGGCTCGCGCCGTGGGTCAGCGTAAAGCGCGTGAACTGACTTACACAGGCAACATGATCACGGCTCAAGAAGCTCTTGGGTATGGTCTTGTGAACAAAGTGGTTCCACAGGCTGAATTGATGGCGACAGTGATGAAAACTGTTGAGGCAATTCTTTCCAAAGCTCCTATTGCCGTTGGTATGGCGAAACGCTCCATCAATCAGGCATGGGATATGGATGTTGAAGAAGCTCAGAAAAACGAAGCTAGAATCTTCGCTGAACTTTTCAACACAGAAGACGTTAAAGAAGGCACTGGTGCCTTTATCGAAAAACGCAAAGCAGCTTTTAAAGGTCAATAATGGCGTACACTCCAAAGCATCCAGTTAGAATTGTCACGGCCGCGGCATTGTTCGACGGCCACGACGCCAGCATCAACATCATGAGACGTATCCTTCAGGATATGGGCGCGGAAGTGATCCATTTGGGTCACAACCGTTCAGTCAGCGATGTGGTTAAAGCCGTTCTTCAAGAAGGCGCGCAAGGCGTGTGCATTAGCTCTTATCAGGGCGGTCACATGGAATACTTCAAATACATGCGTGATCTTTTGAATGAAGCAGGCGCGGGCTACGTACAAATCTACGGCGGTGGCGGCGGAGTTATCGTTTACGACGAAAAGAAAGAACTTGAAGCCTACGGCATTTCACAAATCTTTCATCCAGACGACGGTCGTCGTTTAGGTTTGGAAGGCATGATCGAAATGATCGTAAAAGGTTGCGACTTCGATCTTTTGGAAAAACAAAAAGAATTTAAAACTAAGAAAGTCACTACTCCGACGAAGTCGGAGGGTAAATCAGCCTTCACGGGTGATCCGGTTCCTTCTGTAGAGCTGGGTGTGGCGTTGACCGCGATTGAAAACGGCAACAAAGATGTTTCCTTGGCTTCTTACGGTCTTGAATCTTTCAAGGCCAAACAAGCTCCCTTGGTTTTGGGTATCACAGGTACTGGTGGTGCTGGTAAGTCATCTTTGATTGACGAATTGGTTCAGCGTTACCTGAACGCTTACCCGGATAAAAAAATCGCAGTTGTCTGCGTGGACCCATCAAAACGTAAAACGGGTGGTTCATTGCTGGGCGACCGTATCCGTATGAATTCTTTGTCTCGTACTAAAGTGTTCATGCGTTCTGTGGCGTCCCGTGGTTCAGGCCGTGAGATCGCTTCCAGTTTGCCAGAAATTTTGAAATTCGTTCGCCAGCTAGATTTTGATTTCATCATCGCTGAAACCTCCGGTATCGGTCAGGGCAACATGGCGATCACTGAAGTTTCCGACATGTCTATGTACGTGATGACTTCAGATTTCGGTGCTCAATCTCAGCTGGAAAAAATCGACATGATCGACTTCGCGGATTTGATTGCCGTGAATAAAGCCGATCGTCGTGGTGCTTTGGATGCTCTTCGTGACGTATCTAAGCAGTACAAACGTTCTCGCAAGATCTTCGACAATGCAGTTGAGGTTCCGGTTTATTTAACTCAAGCTTCTCAGTTCAATGATGGCGGCGTTAATAAATTGTTCTTTAGAATTGCCGACGTTCTGGAGGAAAAACAAAAAGGCCGTTGGGTAGTTGATCCTGCCTTCCGCGCAAACATTTTGTCTGCGGAAGAACACGGGATCATCTCGGCAGATCGCCAAAGCTATTTGGCAGAGATCGTATCTACTATTCATAAGTATAAAAAACGCACGGAAGACCTTGCTGAAGAGGCCTCCAAACTTGGCAGCTTGCAAAAGCTTGCTCCGATGTTGGGAACTCCTGCGGAAACCGTTTCTAAAGTTCAATCTCAACTGGAAGCTGAATTCACAGCTGAAGAGTTGGAGTCCCTTAAAAACTTTGACCAGTTGATTGAGCGCTATTCTGGTGACGAATTGGTGTTCCAGGTTCGTGACAAGGAAATCCGTCAACGCCTGACTCGTGAATCATTAAGCGGTACAAAAATCCGTAAAGTCGTGGTTCCGAAAATGAAGGACTGGGG
The DNA here is from genome assembly GCF_037996765.1 of Bdellovibrio sp. GT3. Lineage (NCBI taxonomy): Bacteria > Pseudomonadati > Bdellovibrionota > Bdellovibrionia > Bdellovibrionales > Pseudobdellovibrionaceae > Bdellovibrio > Bdellovibrio sp. GT3. The sequence goes on from NZ_JBBNAD010000004.1 coordinate 907,687, forward strand.
CGATAGATTCCGTTACTTAAAACTTGAAAACGTTCCTGGTGAATTCCCATTCACTGGCGGCGTATTCCCTCTTAAACGCGCCGATGAAGATCCTAAGCGTATGTTCGCAGGGGAAGGTACTCCTGAAAGAACGAACCGTCGTTTCCATTACCTGACCAAGGGTGAAACGGCTCATCGTCTTTCTACAGCTTTTGACTCTGTGACATTGTACGGACAGGATCCTGATCAGCGTCCGGATATCTTCGGTAAAGTCGGGGAGTCCGGTGTAAGCATCTGTACTTTGAATGATATGAAAAAGCTTTTCGCAGGCTTTGATCTTATCAATCCAAATACGTCTGTATCCATGACGATCAACGGTCCAGCGCCGATGATCCTGGCTTTCTATTTCAACACGGCGATTGATCAGCAGGTTGAAAAGAAAGAAAAAGAGCTAGGTCGTAAGGTCACTCCTGAAGAGTACAATGATCTTGCTATCTGGACGCTTCAACAGGTGCGTGGAACGGTTCAAGCAGATATTTTAAAGGAAGACCAAGGGCAAAACACTTGCATCTTCTCCATTAACTTTGCTTTGAAGATGATGGGCGATATTGCGGAATACTTTGTTAAGCAAAAAATCCGTAACTTCTATTCAGTTTCTATTTCCGGTTACCACATTGCAGAAGCGGGTGCGAATCCGATCTCTCAATTGGCATTCACTCTTTCAAATGGTTTCACGTTTGTAGAGTACTACCTGTCGCGAGGCCTTAAGGTCGATGACTTCGCTCCGAATTTGTCGTTCTTCTTCTCGAATGGTCTTGATCCTGAATACTCAGTGCTAGGCCGTGTGGCTCGTCGTATCTGGGCTGTGGCGATGCGTGACCTGTATAAGGCGAATGATCGTTCTCAGAAATTGAAATACCACATCCAAACTTCCGGTCGTTCATTGCATGCTCAAGAGATTGACTTCAATGACATCCGCACGACTTTGCAGGCATTGCTAGCGATCTATGATAACTGCAACAGCTTGCACACGAATGCCTATGATGAAGCGATCACGACTCCGACAGAGGAATCTGTACGTCGTGCGATGGCCATCCAAATGATCATCAACCGCGAGTTCGGCATGACCATGAATGAAAACCCTATGCAGGGTTCTTACTTTATGGACGAGTTGACGGATTTGGTTGAAGAAGCTGTTTTGGCTGAATTCAAGAAAATCAGCGAACGTGGTGGCGTATTGGGTGCAATGGAAACTCAATACCAACGCTCTAAAATCCAGGAAGAGTCTTTGTACTATGAGCGCCTAAAACATGATGGAACATTGCCAATCATCGGTGTGAATACGTTCATCGACCCAAAAACAATGGCGGCGGACTACGTTCCACCAAAAATCGAACTGGCGCGTGCTTCCTACGAAGAGAAAAACCAACAGCTCGACAATGTGCACGCCTACCAGGCTGATCACAAAGCTCAGGGCGATGCTGCTTTAAGCAAGCTAAAGGAAACCGTCCTCAACGGCGGGAACATCTTCGGTGCATTGATGAATGCGGCAAGATTCTGCAGCTTGTATCAAATGACCACGGCCCTTTATGAAGTAGGCGGCCAATACCGTCGCAATCTGTAAAATTTAAAAGGGAGCTCTCTTCGAGCTCCCTTTTTTTATGTCTCATAGTGAGAATTTTGGTTTTGAGATAGGCCCGGCGATTGCATTGCTATTCTGTATGCAAAACAAAACAGCCAAACTCAAAAAATCAGTGGTTTACGTGACTATCATTTTAACAGGCGTCAATGTTCTTCTGACAGCCGCTCAAGCGGTCTCTGGGGAACAGGAGACGAAAGCCCGTTCCTTCCATAATATCGCATGGGAAAAAAGATAAATTACTTGGCGAAGATCCTCGCTAGAAATAATACGATCATCGCACCAAACACTGAGGCGATAAATCCCGCAGGTTGACCTGCGGCATACCATCCCAGCAGTTGTCCAATATAAGTGCCGACAACGGCACCGATGATTCCAAGGATTGTTGTAAAGATAATACCAAGCTTGTTATTGCCAGGCATGAAGAAGCGCGCCACAAGTCCCACCAGGAAACCAATCAGAATTGTACCTAGAATTTGCATCCAATACCTCCCATAGGGAAGTATTGGGGAGCATCCAAATATAATCAAGTATCACTGTGGTCTAACAACATTTTGAAATTGTTTAGTCGAAAAGGCCCAAAGTAAAAGCCACAGCTCCGCGATTGGCGTGCAGAAGTTCATTGGCGGAGGCGTTGTTCTGTTCTTCGACTGATGCGGCATCTTCAAATGAAGGCATTTCGGCCATGTTTTTTTCTAACTGTTTTTCGATCATGGTTAAGTTGTTCTTAAACTCAACGTCGTAGTCAGGGTGTACGCCGGTATCGGTTATCATCTTAGTCAAACACACGGCTTTTTTGATAAACTCTTGTTGCTCGACTTCAAAAAGACGACCGCTGATTTTCTTGTCGTTTAATAAATCCAGTAGGTTTTTACGAAGTACGATTCCTGAAGCAACGAGGCCTTCTTTGAAATTTTCTTTTCCGCTTTCAGCGACAAAGTTTAACACCACACGGTCCACTTCGTTTTCTTCATTACATTCGATGCGGTTTTCGGTCCCGACGAACCAATCTACTTCCTCTGCAAAAGCGGGAATTGTGGCTGCGATAATTACGGCAAAAGTTATGATTTGTTTTTTCATGAGGAAGGCGAATTGCAAGCCACATACCAAAAGTAAGTGGCTTGAGCAGCAATATAACCATAGCTGGGGCTATGGCTAAGCCCGAGTTACGTAATTTGCTTTACACCCCAAAAAGAATGGCCAAAGCAAGCAACCCGGTCGCGATTTTACTATTGAAGCTTTTCAATGATCTTTTCAGCGATCTTAATGCCGTCACAAGCTGCAGAAGTGATCCCGCCAGCGTAACCCGCACCTTCGCCTGCAGGATAAAGCCCTGCGTGGGAGATGCTCTCTAAGGAGTCATTATCGCGAGTCACCCGGACCGGGCAGCTCGTGCGGGACTCGATCCCGTAAAGCTGAGCGTCTTCGACCACAAATCCCTTCATATTGCGATTGAACTTGTTCAAGCCTTCTTGAATACGTTTGGTCATGTGCGCAGGCAGAATCTCATCCAGGCGAATGTTGATCGCACCTGACGGCGAAGAACCTGCACGTAGATTGCGGGGTCCTTTTTTTGAAGTGCCACCCAAGAAATCCAAAAGATTTTGCGCTGGTAATTCTTTAGTTCCGCCAGACGCGCGAACCTCTTTTAAAGCCTGAGTTTCAAGCTGACGACGAAGTTTCATGCCGCCGAAGATGTCATTGCCAAAAAGTTTGCCGTGATCGATGGAAACCACGATCGCTGCATTCGCAAACGGGGAGTTACGGTTGTAGTTACTCATCCCATTACAAACAATGCCATCAGCCTCTGTACCCGCTGACAATACATAACCGCCCGGGCACATACAGAATGAATAAACGCCGATACCGGTTTTATCGTCATGGTCAGCGAGCTTATAGTTCGCAGCACCCAATTTTGGATGCTCTGAAAACTGACGGTATTGGATTTTGTTGATTTCCGCCTGGGAGTGCTCAATACGCAAGCCCATCGCAAAGGATTTTCCATCCAGGTGCACGCCGATATCGTGAAGATGATTGATCATGTCTTCAGCCGAGTGGCCTGTCGCCAGGATCACATGCGGAGATTTAAACTCAGTCCCATGTTCAGTGCGAACTCCGACGGTCTGTTTTCCTTCCATCAGGATTTCAGTCACTTGAGTATCAAAATGGATTTCGCAACCGTTGGCTTTTAAAAACTCACGCAGTTTCGGGATCACACGACGAATACGATCAGAACCCACGTGTGGATTCGACAACCATTGGATTTCCGCAGGCGCACCGAATTGTACCAGGCGGTTCATCACATAGGGAATGTGCGGAGATTTAATACGCGTGATCAGTTTACCATCGGAATATAAACCTGCTCCACCTTCGCCGTAACAAACGTTATTGCGAGTGTCGAGTTTGCCATGACGCCAGTATTGATTAATGCCCTTCATGCGGTTGCCGGAATCAGAACCACGTTCAAATAAAACGCAGGGAACTCCGCGCTCAACAAATCTTAAAGCGGCAAACAACCCAGCCGGGCCCGTGCCCACAATCAGGGGCTTTTCTTTCGGGATCGCGATTTTTTCTAAATTGAATTCAGGAATGTTAAGGGTTTCGCCCTTTTCAGCGACCTCAACGGAATAAACGAAATGCGGGGAGTGAGCGCGTCGGGCGTCGACGCTTTGTCTCAGGATGCGGTAGGGGCCATGTTCTGGCATCATCCACTGAAGTTTTTCTTCCAGGTCCTGATCAATAGGAATTTCGATATTGTTGAATATCTTCGCCATTTTTACCTCGCGGGCACCTGTTAAGCGCCAAGCCGATGAATTATTTGAGGACCAACGTATAACAGATTGTTCCGCCCGTGACAAAGGGGGCAGGGTCAGATAGATAATTTATATATGTCAGCAATCACTCGTATTTTACCTAAAAGAAGCCTCAGCCGACTTGTCGGAAAAATCATGCACTTTCAAGGGCCTAAATGGTGGGCACACCTCTCAGTTAAAGCCTTCGCCGGGTGGTATAATATCGCTCTGGATGAGGCTGAAAAGGCTTATACCGAATACCCAAGCATTGGGGAGTTCTTCATCCGTAAATTAAAACCCGGGATTCGCCCGATCGCTAACACCTGGGCCGTACATCCGGCCGACAGTGTGATCACCCAGGCTCAGACAATTGAGAAGGGAACTCTGATTCAGGCAAAGGGCCATACCTATGAGCTTAAAGAGTTCACCATGGATCCAGACGCCTATAAAAAATGGGATGGCGGGTTCTTTATGACCTATTACCTTTGCCCGACGGACTATCACCGCATGCACTCGCCAGTGGATGGTGGCATCAGCGACGTTCGTTATATGCCGGGTGAGTTGTGGCCGGTGAACGAATGGTCCACGACAAATGTAAAAGATTTGTTTTCGATCAATGAGCGTGTTTTGGTGGAAATCCAAACGGACATGGGACCTGTGGGAGTGGTTTTTGTTGGAGCCACCAACGTCGGTCACATTGTTCTTAGTTTCGATGAAACGATCCGCGGAAACCAAGCCGGAGTTCCTGAATATCAACACAAAAAATACTCGCCAGCATTGACGGTCAAGCGCGGTGATGAACTGGGAATGTTCCGCATGGGTTCCACAGTTGTGATGTTGTATCCGCCATCATTCAATCAAAAATTCAAAGGCCAGATGAATCTCGGCCCAACTGTGCGAGTGAACGCTGCACTGACACAAAATTAGTAGTATTAAAAGCGCGAGCTGATGTTTCGCGCTAAAAGCGCGAGCCCACATACAGACCGGCGGCTTGCGAAAAGAACGACATATCCATCGTACGCAGATCCACATTCACGGGCTGCGTGTGACCGATGATCGTCATGTACCAAGGGCCCCAGTCATAACCGACAGCCATCTTCGCCTGCACCCACCACGTGTACTTTAAATTATCCCAGCGAGTAGTGGTGGTTTCGTAGAGTTGCTTTTGTGGACCTGCCTGGGCACTGCCAAACATCGCAATATAAAAACGTTTCCACTGCCACACGTAAGAGGTTCCCAGTCCCAGCGCCATACTCTGATAGTTGCCTTTTACCAAAGTCGCATCCTCGCCGTAATCCGAAGGATTTCCCTGTGGTAAAAACGGCGTGGGATTTTCAATTTCGACCTGTGACAGACCCAGTAAAGTGTAAAATGCAAGTCCGTCAGAGGAAGGCTTTTTCCAATTCGGTCCAAAGGCTTCCAAGGCACTGACGCCATAATAAGCCCACTCGAACTGCGCCTGCACCATGGAAATTTTTAAATCCGGCAAAGAGTACTCATCGGTGGTGATGAAGCCATCGTTGTTGGCACTGGCTGTGGGGCCCTGATTGAAACCCTTGTAGCGTTGATAAATAAATTCAGCACCGAAGCGGCCGTTGAAGTAGCGCAACTGATAGTCTTCGGCAGAGGTGGCTACCTTATCGTTCTTGGCCGCCCCGTTGGCAACGTTTGCCTCAAGAGAAATCCCTAAAGGACGATTGGACCAACCCAAGGCAAAACCGGGAGGTGTGTTGGGCTCCAAAGCCACGTTGTGATCATTGCCCGCACCCGACGTGGTGGCTTTCAATGTTTTGATGATCATCCCGGCTTGGATGGAGTTTTCGTACTCTTCTTTTTCGATTTTTCTGGGAGTTTTTTCAGTGGGTGTTGTTGCTACAGGGGAAGGCTTTGGTTGAGGGCGTGCGCGGCGGTTGGCTTGGGCCGACACCGGGCCTGCGGCAAGGAGAATCAAGGTAAAGGCTGTAAAGAAAAGCGATATCTTAATAAGCAAAAACTCACTCCGTTAAGACCTTATTCTACAAGGTGAGCGGAGTGAGTTTAAAGATAAAATCTGTCAACAGTCGTAACTGGACCAGTCTTTATGCGGGGTAAGCGCATTCCGTCAGTGGAGTCTCTGCCACGGAAACGCGGGTTAGGATCGGTAGTACTTTCTTGGCATGATCATAAAGCCATTTTGCCAGAAGCTCAGAGGTTGGATTCTCAAGGCCCGGCACTTCATTCAGCACGCGATGGTCGATCTGTTGAAGGATCGGTTTCATGGCGGCTTGGATGTCGTTGTAGTCTATGACCCAACCGACTTTTCCATCCAAGGGGCCCACCAATGTCAGCACGATTTTAAAGCTGTGCCCATGCATGCGAGAGCACGGATGGCTTTCTGGCAAATGGGGCAGGAAACGGGCGGATTCGATTTGAAAATGCTGCTTCAGTTCAAAATTCATGTTATGGATATTACCACTAGGGAGAAATATGTCCACGACCACCTTGCATTTGGCCAAACAAAATTTCAAATTTTCAGCCGCGCATTTTCTTATCTTTGATGAAAAGCATGCTGAAAAGCTCCATGGCCACAACTATCAGGTCAAAGTGGATATCAAGGCTCCTGCGGACGAGGCTCAGCATTCAGAAGGCTACTTTATGGACTTTAATGTATTTAAAAAATACATCAAGGCGGCCTTGGATCGCTGGGATGAAATCGTTTTGCTGCCTGCGAAACATCCCGACATGAAGTTTAAAAAAAACGATAAATCGCTGGAAGTGACTTTCCGCGATCGTTTTTATGTTTTCCCATTAAATGAAGTGATTCTTTTGCCGGTCACCAATACCAGCGTGGAAAACCTGTCACGTCTTCTGGCAGAGGATTTTCATAAGGAATTTACCAAGTACGGTGTGCAAGCTGTGTCGGTGACGGTTGAAGAAACTGCGGGGCAGGGTGCCTCAACAACAGTTCCCCGTTAAGGGTTCAGCAGGCCTGAACTTACTTCCAATGGCGTGAGTTCACGCACCACTCGGTAACGCCAAAAACAAATACGTCCACCTTCACTCAGGCGCTGTTGCAGGCGCTCCTCGACCAGATCCGGATTGCCGTCGCAGTCCAAATGGGCAAAGTCCCCAAAAGAATCCACGTGTGTCACATTCCAGGAGTAAGGTGATTTGTCGCGGGCTTGGAAGTTTCGGTTTACACTCAGACCCGGGCTCAAAGCGATTCGCGCCACGACGATTTTCTCAAGGTCGGGGTTTTGAATTTGCTCGCGGGCGGTCGCGATCGTTTCGCTGTCGTCGAGGCCAATAACATAAGAACCGTTCTCGCTCGGGGACTTGGTCGAAATCATGAAGTACTTTTTGCCCGCATCCACTTCCAGAGGTATCGGCGTCAGGGCCAGGGGCGGACTTTGTTTAAGATCATCACCATAAAAGACTTCACTGTGCAGTCGGCCCGATGAAGCAATCTCGATGCGAGCAACGCTGCGGTTAAAGCTCCACTTTAAGTTTGCAGTGTCATAGTGAGTGCTGATGCGCAGGGATTTTTCTTCAAGTTGAACACCGGCAAGGTCATAAGACTTCAATGTTACATCAATGGACTTCAAGTAAAGGTTTAACAGGGACATTTTGACTGAGGTTTGTCCCGCAGGAAGGTAATGTGTAACTTGAGGTGAGGTGACGGAACTGAGCAATATCTTTTGTTCTTCGCAAATCGCCGTGAACTTAAGAGCTCCGGCCGTGGCTGCCTTGAGCGAGAAACCCCGGTCGTCCGACAAGAACGCAGAGCCCGCGATTTTCATTTCAGAGTGGGCTTCTATTTCCTGATAGCGTTCTTTGACCCCGCCGTTCATATGAACTTGAGTCCACCATTTTTCAGGTTCCTGGGATTTATTTTGCACCAAAATTTTTATGTCTTCGCGAGGGCAGAATCCCGGCACATAAAACGTTTCCGCAGCAAGGGCTGCGTGGTTGAAAAGCAAGGCTCCGATGATGAGGCTCAGTGGTTTGATTTGCATCTAAAATTAGATCGGAGTTAGGGGTCTAAACTTGATCTAACCTATTAAAATCACGACCATTGTCTTCGATTTCGCCTCACGTTTGTGAAAACCATTATCAACTGGTTTTCAATGGTCTGGGTCGGGGGTAAAGAGCTTCCTTTTACGCCTCTAAAAACTTAACTAATAAAGCACCATTTCAGAGGGAAAAGATGACTTTGTTAGATGCCAAATTGAAGCCCGGTCAGACCGTTGAAATCCTAAAGATCGCGGGAGAGGACTCTTTGCGCGAACGCCTTCATGAAATGGGTTTGTCTGCGGGGATGGAAGTCACGATTTTAGGGCGAGCACCGTTTGGTGGCCCGTTGTTGATCCGATTCAAAACCAGTTTTATGGCTCTACGAAGTGAGGAGGCCGCATGCGCCCAAGTAACGCTGAAGCCATAGATTCCACCACAACCAACCGCGAACAACGCATTGTCGCCTTGGTCGGAGCTCCCAATTCCGGCAAAACAACTCTGTACAACTGGCTGACTGGATCACGTTTTAAAACTGTGAACTATCCAGGAGCCACGGTCGAGTACTCGCTGGGTAAACTTGCGCCTCACTTGGGGCAAGGTGTGTTGGCGATGGATACGCCGGGCACGTACAGTCTGCATCCAAAAAGTGCCGACGAAATCGTAACGATTAAATCCATCTATGAAAATCCTGAATTCGGTGAAGCCACCGGCGTGATTGTGGTTCTGGACGGAACTCAGTTGTCCCGTCATTTGCAACTGGCATTACAGGTGAAAGAAACCGGCTTCCCAATGATCGTGGTTATTACCATGTCAGATCTGCTTCGTCGTGAAGGCATTGAGCTTGATCTGGAATACTTGCGCAAAACTCTGGGTTGTCCAGTATTGCAGTTTGATGGTTTGTTGGCTGGCGGCTTGTTGGAAGTTGTTGCAGAGGTGCAAAAGCTTCCGTTGAATGTGAAGCCACAGCGTCCGCAAGTTTGGAATTTTGATCTTATGGATCAAAAAATGAAAGAGTGCGATCGCATCGCCAAAGAGGCTCTTTCTCATAAAACAGAAAAACCCGAGGTTCGACTGAACCGCATTGTGGCCACGACTGAGAAGCTGGATCGTGTGCTTTTGCATCCATGGTTTGGTTTGTTAATTTTTATCGCTGTGATGAGTACTCTGTTTTCTTCGATCTTCTGGGCGGCGGCACCGTTCATGGATTGGATCGATGGCGGATTTAGCTTTGTAAATGAATGGGTGGCAGGCTTGGGGCCTGGGACATTGTGGGCGGACTTCCTGGCAAACGGCGTGGTTTCCAGTTTCGCAGCTTTCATGGTTTTCGTGCCGCAGATTTTTATTTTGTTTCTGGGGATCGGATTGCTGGAAAGCTCCGGTTATCTGGCCCGTGCAGCGACTTTGATTGATCGTCCGTTTTCAGCACTGGGTATGAGTGGTCGTTCGTTTGTTCCGATTTTGTCAGGTTTTGCCTGTGCGATTCCGGCCATTATCGCGACTCGCAATATCTCCTCCAGTCGGGATCGTTGGATTACGTCCTTCATCATTCCACTGATGACGTGTTCCGCGCGTCTTCCGGTGTATGCGTTGTTGATTGCCTTCCTATTTCACGGGGAGTCTCCGTGGCTCGCGGGATTGACTCTGGCCCTGCTTTATCTGGGCTCCATCATTGTCGGTGGTATCGCTGCGGGAATTGTGAATAAGTTCCTGCCTAAAAAAGACAACTCGTTCTTTATGATGGAACTGCCGATTTATCGTCGTCCAAAAATGCGTGTGCTTGTGCATCACGCCGTCACGCGCACGTTGAACTATGTGAAGCGTGCCGGGCCGATTATTTTCGTATTTGCCGTGCTTATCTGGTTTGGAACGAATTTCCCGAATTACCAAATGGAAGACGCCCATCAAAAGCTTGAGCAGTCCTACGTGGGGCAGCTGGGGAAAGTGATTGAACCCGTGGTTCATCCGATGGGTGTGGACTGGCGCGTGGGTGTGGGGATGATTTCTGCCTTCGCAGCCCGTGAGGTGTTTGTTTCTTCGTTGGCGGTGACTTTTAATATTACCGATGAAAACGAAGACTCCATGCAGGATTCCTTGCTGACTCAGATGAGTACGGCGGTGAACAGTGCCGGGGAGAAAATATTTACGGTCAGCAGTTCGATAGGTTTGATGATCTTCTTTATGATCGCTTTACAATGTATGACCACTGTTGCCGTGCAAATGCGCGAAAGTGGTTCTGCTAAAATGGCCATCGGGCAATTGATTGTATTTAACGTTGCCGCCTATGTGTTAGTCGTTATTGTCGTTCAAGGGTTGCGCGCTCTCGGAGTTCCGTAACGATTCAAACTCTGCCTGTTGCGTGCTTTGTTGGTGCGCAATAGGTACAGAACGTCTTGTCAAAATCTTAAATTGCGCTATCGTTTAGATATGAAAAAATCAAATCTACTTCTGTGTGCATTAGCTTTTTGTATGTTCGGTTGTTCTACGTTTAAGCCTAAGGTGAACGAGGCGGATATCAATGCGGAAGCTGCCAAATCCTATGCTGAAGTCAAAGCCAAATCAAAAATATCCACCAATAAAGAATGGACAGCGATGGTGCAACGAGTGGCAGATCGTATCGCAAAAGCTTCCGGAGAAAACTTCCAATGGGAAGTGGTCTTGATTGAAAGCCCCGAGGTGAATGCATGGTGTATGCCGGGGGGGAAGATGGCCGTTTATACGGGAATCATGCCAGTCCTAAAAACAGAAGGGGCTTTGGCCGCTGTCATGGGCCATGAGGTTGCGCATGCAACTCTTCGCCATGGAATGGAAGGCTATATTCGTGCAAAACAACAAAGCTACGCCGGTGTGATTATCGCAGGAGCAACTGTTATCGGTGGTCAGATGATGTGTAAAACAGATGATTGCCGCCGTACGACTGCTCTTGCTGGTGTCGCCGCCGGTTTTGCATTGACGTTCCTAGAAAGAAAATTCAGTCGGGGAGATGAATCGGAAGCCGATAAGCAAGGTCAGATCTACATGGCCAAAGCAGGCTATGATCCTGCTGAAAACCTGCAACTCTGGGATCGTATGAATGCCGCACAAAAAGGCTCCGCACCGCCGGAATTTATGTCGACGCATCCTTCAGATCAGACTCGCAAAGGAAATCTGACAAAATGGCTGCCTGAGGCAGAGTCTGTCTATGCGCAGTCGCCACAAAAATACGGCGTCGGCGCCTCGATCCGCTAGATTCGTTGATATAAGTCAGTGAAGTGTTTCAAGGTGTTGGGCCAATTGTGATTATGCAGGGCCCAGTCACGGCCTTTGTCGCCGTGTTTTTTCGCCTTATCCGGATTCTTTAAGTAATAGCGAATGCAATCAGCCAGGGCCTGGCCAGAACGTGGTTCTGCCAGAATGCCGCGCTCAGTACCGCCGACTTGTTCAGGGGTGCCGCCCGCATTGGTGCCGATCACAGCTTTTCCCATCATCATCGCATCAATCACACTCAATGAATAAGTCTCGTTATAGGAAGCCAAAGAGAACACATCCAAGGCGTCGATGTAGGGAATGTATTCGCGCTGAAAAGGAATCTGCTGCAAGTGTCCCTGCAAGCGACCGCTGGAAGAGCGGGACTGAATCCATTCATAAAGTGCCTGGGATTCTTCTTCGTAAGTGGTTTCGCCACTTTCATTGTGGCCCACGATGGTGCGATCCCCAATGATCCAAATTTGCACCTTCTTAAGTTCTTCATCTGACAGATAGTCCAAGGCCTCAGCCAATTCGCGCACGCCTTTTTGGGCGTCAATACGGCAGAGAGTGCCGACCACCATCTGGTCCGCTTGCACGCCATACTGGGCGCGAATAGCATCACGCTTTTCCGGGTGTGGAATGAATTTTTCGGTGTCCCGGCCATAGCGAATCAGTTTTAACTTCTTCGGATCAATCGGAAAATTCTTTTTAACGTCCTTCAGAATGTCCTCTGAGGAACTGCATAAAGCATCAACGCGCTTAAAAAGAGCGCGGTGAACGAAGTCCCTTTTGGGAAGGGCATTCATATACAGATTATAAATATGTCGGACGTCCTGATTAAACCAGCGAGCCAGGCACGAGGACCACATGTCCAGACGTGTGTGCGAGTGCAGGTGAGTGATCTCGTGCTCACGCATTGCCTTGCGAATAAGTTTTGCTTTCGCAAGTTTGGAAAGTTTTGCCTGAGAAACGGGGAGCACGCGAACGCCTGCAGCCCGCAGTTCCTTGATGATCCGGGAGTCCTCAAAGCATAACACCCATTGCTCCACCGATGTTTTTTGCAGTTTGCAAATCAGCTCTGTGGAGTAGAGTTCAAGTCCACCCCAGGAATATGAATGTATAACGTGCAAAAGACGAATCGGTTTCATGGCAGAGCTCTTTGCTTACAGGTTTTTGTAAAATGCGTGCACTTTATCCAAAACGAAAGAAACTTCTTCCTTGGTCAGATCCGCATACATCGGCATGCGTAGCAGGCGATTGGCCAAATCATCAGTGACCTTCATGGAGCCCGCCACGCGACCGAATTTCATTCCCGCCGGAGCAGAGTGCAAAGGCACGTAGTGAGTCGTTGACTGGATTTCATTTTCTTTCAAATAAGCCCACAGTTTCCCGCGCTCTTCAGGTGATTTACAAATGAAATAGTAAATATGTGCATTGCCTTGGCAATCAGCCGGTACATGCATGCGAGTCAAATGACCTTGTTTTTCCAGATCGGCCAAGCCCTGATGGTACTGATTCCAGTGGGCCAGGCGCTGAGCTGTGATTTTTTCGCCATCTTCAAGTTGCGAATACAGGAAAGCCACAGCCAATTCAGATTGCAGGTAAGATGAACCCTTATCCTGCCAGGTGTATTTATCCACTTGGCCGTTTAAGAACTGCTGACGGTTGGTGCCTTTGTCGCGCACGACTTCGGCGCGGGCTACGAAGCGCTTGTCATTGATGACCAAAGCTCCGCCTTCGCCGCAAACGATATTCTTGGTTTCATGGAAGCTGTAGGCGGCCATGTGCCCCCAGGCTCCTGTGGGTTTTCCCTTAAAAGAGGAAAAGATCGCCTGTGCGGCATCCGCCACCACGATGAAACCGTGCTTTTCAGACAAAGCCATGATGCGATCCATTTCGCAGGCAACACCTGCGTAGTGAACCGGCATTACCACTTTGGTTTTTGCGGTGATGGCTTTTTCCATGGCATCGACATCCATATTCAAAGTCTTAGGATCGACATCCACGAAAACGGGTGTAGCTCCATAGAGTGCGATTACGTTGGCCGTGGAAGTAAATGTAAATGAAGGCAGTATCACTTCGTCGCCAGGACCGATGTCGGTCAAAACCATGGCCATCTCCAAAGCGGATGTGCAGCTTGGCGTGATGACGGCCATTTCGCATTTCAGGTGATTTTTAAACCATTCGACAACTTTTTTGTTGAAAGCGCCTTCGCCGGAAAGTTTGCGATTGGCAATGGCTTGCGCGATGTATTTTTCTTCGTTGTGACTATGTGGGGGCAGATTAAATGGAATTTTCATGCCCCACAATATTAGTACTAATTCTAAACGGACGGCAACCGATTAAAAGCCGTCCGTGGTGCCTACTTTGCGTGGACCATCGTCATCAAAAGGAATCATGTCAGCTGCGGTGCTGCTCTGCGCCTTTTTTGCGACAACCGGAGTGGCTGCTTTCGTCACATGTTTCTGAGCAGGTTTTGCCTTGAATGCCACCACATTGTTGACCGGTTTCTGAGGGCGATCGTCGAAGCGGGTTGGAGCCTCGGATTGTTCTTCATGGGCGCCGGTGACAACCTGATTCAGGTTATCCACCAGACGACGCATCAGTTCCGCTTGCGCCGAAATCTCTTCTGAAGAGGCTGCGATTTCTTCAGAAGAAGCCGCATTGCCTTGAACGCTGGCATCCAGTTGGTTCATGGCCTGGGAGATCTGGGAAATGCCTGTGGTTTGCTCAGAGCTTGCCGCAGATATTTCGGTATTCAGATCAGAGACCTTCTTAACTGATGTCACGATAGTGTTTAGAACTTCGGCAGAGCGGTCGGCGACTTTGGCACCGTTTTCCACTTGTCCAACGCTCTCCTTGATTAATGAGGAGATGTCTTTTGCTGCCACCGCAGAACGTTGTGCCAGGGCACGAACGGCCTCAGCCACCACGGCGAAACCTTTACCTTGTTCTCCGGCGCGGGCTGCTTCAACAGCCGCATTCAATGCCAAAAGATTCGTTTGGAAGGCGATATCGTCGATCACACCAATGATCTCTTCGATCTTTTTTGAAGACTGAGAGATGCCTTGCATGGATTGAATAAGCGCGGCCATTTCTTTTTGACCGTCTTCAGCAGAGTCTTTTGATGTTTGCGACAAAGTGGCTGCCTGTTTTGCGTTGTCGGAATTCATTTTGACCATGGAAGACATTTCCTCCAGGGACGCAACAGTTTCCTCAAGTGAAGCTGCAGATTCAGTGGAAGCCGTGGAGAGTGTTTGACCCGCCATGGAAAGCTGGGAAATCGCTGACACCACCTGGCCACCGGATTCTGTCAATTTCGACGCAATATCACTGACAGTGTTGGAAACACGGTAGGCGATCCACATTAGAATACCAAAAAGGGCAAAGGCACTGAACGCGGAGATTAAGATCAACATCTGAGTGAGCGCTTTGCGATCCTTCATCTGTTGTTCATTTTGTGCGGTGGCTTGTTCCTGGTAGTGCTTGAAGTTCTTTTCAGACATCTTTTGAACTTCCTGAGCCATGATGTGCCACTCGCCACCATTTAAAGAGGTGCGGGCTTTTTCGTCATCTTCGGGAGTTTGCTTTGTCAGCAAGCCCATCAAAGTCTCAGTGGTTGCATAGAACTTGTCTTTGTTGGATTTTACGCCTGAATAGTTTTTTGCTTCAGTTTCATCGAATGGAGTTTTTTCGTAGTAGGCTTGCGCCTCTTTAAAGTCATCCCAGGCTGCGGTGGTTTTTTTGATAAACACTTCGCGCGAAGGGCCATGGGTACCAAGTGATGCCCAGAAGAAGTAACCCACGCGTGCTCTTTGCATCGCAAGCTGTCCTAGTGAATCCATATTAGGAACCATGTCTGTATATGCAGAGTTCAACATTGTTCCCAATTTGTTTGTACTATTGAGTGCGATCACAGTGATCACTGCAAATGCGGCGACAGGTAAAAATGCTGAGAACAACAATTTTCCACGCAGACCACGAAACCAAGATTTCAAACTATTCATAAACTAGGCTCTCCATCGATACTTCTTTATCGAATTTTTACTGGATTCACTTAACTCGTGTTTTTGTGAGACGAAGGATTCAGACTTTGGTGTTGCGGTGTGACTAACAAAAGTTACTGCCGTGCGACAGGACTAAAGTTTTATATTTGTAATTGTCCCCAAAGTAAGGGTAGCATTTTTTTCAACGTCTAGACTCAAGGAGGGGAGTAGTCATGACAAATAAGGTATTGCTACGCGGTTTGGCTGCAGTTGCATTGATCGCAACAGTTGGTTTCACGACTCAGCATTCACATTCAGAAGGTTGCCACGGATTCGTTCCTGAAAACAGCATGTACATTCCAGTTGGAATGTTCGCTACAGGTGGTATCACTCAAGAACAATTTAACGATGTGATGGATCGTATTGAAAAGATCTACACTCCAGAAGTAGAAGCTGCCGGTGATAAACTGCGCGTTAATCGCTTGTGGACTGATGGAACTGTAAATGCGTCTGCGCAACGTTCTGGTAACACACGCATCCTTAATATGTACGGCGGTTTGGCTCGTCACCAAGCAATTGGTTACGAAGGTATGGCTTTGGTTGCCTGCCACGAAATGGGTCACCACAATGCTGGCGCTCCAAAAATCGACAGCTGGTACGGTGGTTCATGGGCGTCTAACGAAGGTGCTTCTGACTATTTCGCATCTTTGAAATGTCTACGTTTGTTGTTCGCACAAGACGACAACGCAGCTATCGTTTCTACTATGACTATTCACCCAACGGCTAAAGCTGGTTGTGAAGCTCAATACAGCAACATCAACGATCAGTTGATCTGCATGAGAATCACTGAAGCTGGTCAACAAGTTGCAAACTTGTTCGCGGCTCTTGGTAAAGACAAAGTTCCAGCGCAATTCGATACTCCAGATAAAACTGTAGTTCGTCGCACTGACAACGCTCACCCGAAAACTCAATGCCGCTTGGATACATACTTCCAAGGTGCTTTGTGCCCGGTTGCGATTGGCGACAAATTGTCTGACACTGACTACAAAGCGGGTTCTTGCTATAGCCCACGCGATGCAGTTGGTACACGTCCACTTTGCTGGTTCGCACCAAACTAGTTGTTAATAACAGCTTAGTTAAACGAAGCCGATGTTCTTGTAACATCGGCTTTTTTTATTTCTTTCATTGAGTTCATATGCAGAGCTGCTAGCCTTTTGATATGAACAAAAAGAAGATTCTTCCAGTCGTAGTCATTCTTATTCTTCTCGTCGCAGCCTTTTTGATTCGCCAATATTTATTTGCCAATAGTTTTCGTTATGCGGGGACAGTCGAAGTCACCAAAGTCGATATTCCAGCCCGGGTACAGGCCGTGATTGATTCTCTTCCGGTCAAGGAAGGTATGATCGTCGAAAAAGGACAGAAGATCATGTCTCTGTCCTGTGAGGAATTAAAAATCAGCTACAATCTGGCGCTGAGTACATTCAACCGCAGTTCCAGTCTTTATCGCGGCGGAAATATTTCGGCAGAGGCTTACGACCAATCCCGCAGTAAAAAAGAAGATCTTCAAACCCGGGTTTCCTGGTGTGAAGTCGTTTCTCCACTAAAGGGCACGGTGCTGACCAAATATTTCGAGCAAGGCGAGATGGTGAATCCGGGGGCAAAGCTGGTCACGGTCGGGAATCTGGAAGAGGTCTATGCTTACTTCTATCTTCCCCATGACGAGATCGCTTCGTTGAAAATAGAACAGAAAGTTGAAGCCACACTGCCGGAGATGGATAACAAATCCTTTCCAGGCATTATTGAATTTATTAATCCCGATGCGGAATTCACACCAAAAAATGTTCAGACCCGCGAAGAAAGAACGCGCCTGGTTTATGGCGTAAAAATCAGATTTGCAAATCCCGAAGGCATTCTTAAGCCGGGAATGACTCTGGAATGGAAATAGTCGTCCGCGAACTTTTTAAAAGAATGAAAAAGGTGGAGGCTTTAAAGGGTCTCTCCATGCAGTTCGCCGATGGCAAAGTTCACGGTATTATCGGTCCCGAAGGCGCTGGCAAAACCACATTAATGCGACACCTAATGGGGTTGCTGAAGGCCGATCAGGGCTCAATTCAGTACTTCAAGGAAGGCCAGGAGCAGAACTTTACTGATGTTCGCCGGGGGTTGGCATATATGCCGCAGACACAAAGTCTGTACGGCGAACTGAGCATTCACGAACATCTGGAGTTCTTTAAAACTTTGTACGGCCTTCAGGATGCAGACTACAAAATCCGCCGGCAAAAGTTGCTGGAGATGACACGTCTGGATCGATTTCAGGATCGTCTGGCTTCGCAGTTATCCGGTGGAATGTACAAAAAACTGGGGCTGATTTGCGCGCTGCTGGCTTCACCGGAGGTTTTATTTCTGGATGAGCCGACAAATGGCGTGGACCCATTAAGTCGTCGTGATTTCTGGAAACTTTTGTATGAGTTTCGCGAACAGGAAAATATCACGATTCTGGTGACGACCTCTTATATGGACGAAGCCCTTAAATGCGAGGACGTTCATCTGCTCTTTGATGGGAAAACATTGCTGGAGGGACCTCCAGATGAAATTCTAAAAAAAGAAAAATGCGAAACCTTTGATGAGGTTTTCCTGCGCTATGACTCCTCGCTGGATGCCCATGCGGAGGTGTTGTGAGTTCATCAGTTGAGGTGAAAGCCCTTTCCGTCAAATTTGGAGAATTCTACGCTGTAAAAAATGTTTCCTTCGCAGTGAGTCCCGGAGAGATCTTTGGTTTTCTGGGAGCCAATGGCGCAGGCAAAACAACCACCATTCGTGTACTGTGTGGATTGCTGACGCCGTCAGAGGGTGATGCCCACGTTTGCGGAATTGATGTGCGCACCCATGCACTGGATGTAAAAAAGATCGTGGGCTACATGTCACAAAAGTTCACGCTTTATGACGATATGACCGTGGCCGAGAACCTGTCCTTCACGGCCTCTTTGCGCAAGCTGGATGAAGCTCATTTCAAGTCGCAAAAAGAAAAGCTTCTGCATTTTATTAAATTCCAACGCAGTGAAAGCACCATGGTTCGTGACTTGCCCGGGGGAATCAAACAACAGGTCAGTCTGGTGGCATCTGTACTTCATGACCCCCAGGTGGTTTTTCTGGATGAGCCCACGGCAGGGGTAAGTCCCGCATTTCGGCAGCGCTTTTGGGGTTTGATTCGGGAACTAGCTGCAGATGGAAAAACCGTTTTTGTCACGACCCATTACATGGACGAAGCCGAACAGTGCGGGCGCATTGCCTTGATGAAAGACGGCCAACTGATTGCCCTGGATTCACCACTGCAACTTAAGAAGCATTCCTTTCCCCATAAGAACCCCAAGCATGTCAGTCTGGAGGATGTTTTCATCGCCCAGGTTGAAGGCGGTGCTTCGTGAAAATGAAGGGTTCTGTTTGGGCTGTGGCGGTAAAAGAAGTGTTTCAGATCGTTCGGGATCCATTCACCATGGCGGTCGCAATCGTGATGCCGATTGTGATGGTTCTTTTTTTTGGTTTTGCGATTGAATTTAACATGGATAAAATTCCCTTGGCTATTTTCGATGGCAGTAAGACGACTGAATCACGGGTCTTGATGGATTCATTCGTAAGCTCCAGGTATTTTATTCCGGTTTCTGTTTACAGTCCCTCGCACGCTATTGACACTTTGGATGGAGGACGTTCCAAAACGGCGCTGATTATCAAACCGGAATTTGCGCGCGATCTGACGCCTTATCGTCAGGCCAAAGTACAAATACTGATTGATGGCGCGGATAATTCCTCGGCGGCTTCAGTGGTCGGTTACCTGGCGGGTGTGCAGCAGTTGGCGATGGCAAGACTTTTTCCTGAAATGACTTTTAGAACGCCTGTGGAAATTCATTCGCGGTTTTTATTCAATCCCGAATTGAACAGTCAGTGGTTCGTGGTTCCGGGGCTGGCGGCGGTGATCATCGCAGTTCTTTCCATACTTTTAACGGCACTGACAGTGGCCCGTGAGTGGGAAAATGGTTCCATGGAATTGCTTTTGGGGACGCCCGTGCGGCCATTTGATATTATTCTGGGTAAGCTTTTGCCCTATGCCGTGATGGGTGTCGTATCCATTGTCTTTGTGTTCATGATGTCAAAGCTGGTTTTCAATGTTCCGTTTCGGGGAAGCTTTATCCTTTACATGCTTTCGGCTTTGATTTTTCTGTGCACTTATCTGGCGCAAGGCTTGTTGATATCAGTTCTGACCCGCAGCCAGCAGCTCAGCATGCAGTTTGCGATGCTATCCGGGCTTTTGCCTTCGATGCTGCTTTCCGGATTTATTTTTCCGACCGAGCACATGCCTCCGTTTTTTTATTATTTCACCATGATACTTCCGGCCAGATGGTTTATCGAAATCAGTCGCCAGTTGTTTTTGCAGGGCAGTGGTTTCATGCAGATTCTACCGTCCTTTGGAATGCTCTGTTTGCTGCTGTTGGTGCTGCTGGGGATTGCGACCAAAAAATTTAAAAAGGATGTGGAACCGTGAAGACACTTTGGGGTTTCATGAAAAAAGAAATGCGCCAGACTCTGCGCGATCCACGCATGAGAATCCTGTTATTTCTGGCTCCTTGTATTCAGCTCACCATTTTTGCCACAGCTCTGTCGACAGAGGCCCGTAACATAAGACTTAGTGTGTTTGGTTCCCCCACGGATTCCGCCTTGATGAATTTGTACCGGGATTGTCTGGCGTCAGGATGGTTTATTCCGGCCAAGGTGAGCTCTTCCGATCCGTTCACGCAAGTGCAAGGGGGCGAGGCTGATGCGGTCCTGGTGGCGCCCGAGGGCGGTTTGGATAAGAGTATCGGGCGTGGCGAGGGGAGGTTGCAGCTTTTGATTAACGCGACCAATGTCACCCGTGGGCAAAGTATTGAACGCTACGTGAATACTATCCAGCTTAAACGCTCACAAAGCGACATCCAGATTCAAATGCCTTTGCAGTTTGACGTGCGGGTTCTTTACAACCCGGCGATGCGTACGGCTTTGTTTTTGGTGCCCGGGGTGATGAGTATGCTTGTGTGTTTGATCACAGTTCTACTGACCAGCATGTCTATCACCAAGGAAAAGGAACTGGGGACCTTTGAAACCCTGATCGCAGCACCGGTGGAGCCCGAGGAAGTGATCATGGGTAAAACCATTCCTTATGTGTTGCTGGGGATGAGTAATATTCCTTTGATTCTGGCGGTGGCCGTCTTTGTCTTTGGGGTTCCGATGCGTGGCAATTTATTGGTACTGATGTTTGCTTCTATGATGTTTGTGTTTTGCACGGTGGGCATCGGTTTGTTGATTTCGACGCTGGCGAAAAATCAGCAGCAATCAATGATGGGTGGGTTTTTATTTTTGCTGCCCGCCATGTTGCTATCGGGGCTCGCGTTTCCGATTGAAAACATGCCTTGGGCAATGCGGGTGTTTTCGTACTTCAATCCCATCACGTACTACATTGACCTGCTTAGAAATATCATGTTGAAAGGCGGCGACACCAGTTTGATTTTATTCAATGTTCTGATTCTCGCAGCCATGGCCATTGCGGCGATCGGATTTAGCTGGCAGCGATTTAAAACGACGCTCTAATAAAAAAAGGCAGACTTTTAAGGTCTGCCTTTTCGTTTCACCATTTAGTGGTGGTGATGACCTTCATCTTTTTTCTCTTCTTTTTTAGTCTCTTTCGTCAAGCGACTGATCACCGGGAAATTCACAGTTTGTTCTTTATCATTAACCATCAACTTGATGGCGATTGTTTGTTTTTCTTCAACCGGCTTGGTTGCATCGAAAAGCATGATGTGGTTGCCACCTGGTTTTAGTTCCAAAGCTTGACCCGCAGGGATTTTGTACATGTCCATTTTAGACATCGTCATGCGGCCATTCTTTTCAGACGACTCGTGCAGTTCAACTGCTTTAAATGGTTTTGCTTCAACGATTTTAACTGTCACTTCGTTTTTGGAAGTGTTTTTGATTGTACCAAAACCCGCCGTCGTGTTCGTGCCTTTTAGTGGAACGAATACATGGGGATTGGAAATTTCAATGTCCGCTGCCAAAGCTGCAGAGGAAACCAAAACCATCATTGCTGACAAGATCATAGACTTCATAGGTTCTCCTTGATTTTTTCAATAATAGATTCTGCGGAACGGGGATTGGGCAAAGTATCCAGTACAATGCCTTTTTTATTCAAGAAATAAATACGGTCGGTGTGGGAGATGGAATAGCCCAGATACGACTTCGGATCTTTTTCTTCGATATAGGAAGCGGCAAACTGATGAACGGCGGTGTCTATGTTTTCCTTGGTGCCACTAAGGCCCACGAATGAAGGATCAAACTGTTGGGCATATACGGCGACGTTTGCTGGCGTGTCGTTGGCAACATCGACGCTGACGAAAATCAGACGGATATTCTGGCGCTCCTGGTCAGTCAGTGATTTCATGGCCTGGCTTGCATACGTCAGCGCCATCGGGCAGACGTCGGGGCACTTGGCATAACCGAAATAAAGCAGGTTCAATTTTTTAGCGTCGTCCGAGAATTTCCAGGAAGTGCCGTTGTGGTTGGCTTGAAAGTCTCCGCCCAATTCGGGTTGCAGATTTTGATAGTAGTTCAGCGCAAACAGCAAGCCGACGGCCAGTGCAGCAGAAATAATCGATGCAATAAGAATGTGCTTTTTTATAAGAGCCCCCAGGATGCTATGAGTTAAACTTATAGCACCCGGGGAGTCACGAACCAACGCAACAAAACGCTGCTGTTTGCTAGTTAACGTTGCTGAAGGCTTCTAAATAAGGCGCTGGCAGGCGGCGCGTGAGTTCCGGGTTGGATTGGATATCTTTGCGCACGGCTTTTCTGAACTCAGCAAATATCTCCGGCATGGCATTCAAGGAGCGTCCCAGGTCATGACGAACCACGTGTGTGGCTTTGACCAAAGGAATATCCCGGAAAAATGAATTCACGAAATCCATTTTGCTCATATGCTGGTATTCAGCTGAAAACTTCACGTGAAAAGGAATATCTGTGCTAAAGGGAACCAGCCAAGTGGCTGCGAAGATTCCTTTTGGCGCCTGTCCATAGAGTGCAGCAAACAGAACCTCTTTAACGGATTCGCGAACAGCGTTTTCGGGTTGCAGTCGCACTGGGTCCAGCGGATTCGAATCGATATGGAGGTGTCCATCTCCACGAGTCATCCAGATATGCCCATAAGAGTTGGCCACCGGAAGACCTATTTCGCGACCTGTGCGCAAGTCAATACTTTCATTGTCATGCAAAAGCATCGTGACCAGGTCGCCGCGGTTCTTTTTTAGCAAACCTTTAAAATTCGCTTTTCCCCACATCGCCGTTTGCACACGTGGTACGCGCACATGTCCCGATGAAAAGGCATCCGTCAGATAGTGATCGGCGAAAGCATTCAGAATCATAGCCTGTTGATACAGTTGCAGACTTTTTTGTGGGGCTGAGTCGCGAAGTTCAAAAGACTTCAATGCCTTGTCAATCGCCTCTTGGTGGTAGCGGACATAGTCTTTCATGTTGTACCAACCGAAGTGATTGTAGTTTTTCGTTACAACACCCAGATATTTTGGCATCGAGAAAAATGTCGCAATACTGTTGCAGGTTTTTGGTTTGTTGCCGTGAATTTCGGCATGCGTGCATTTGATGACATGCTTGATGCCTTTGCGTTTGTCGGCATACAGCTCGCCGGGACCATTGTAAAAGTCAGCGGCCATAAGAATTTCGCCGTAAGCAAATTTGATTTTGCCATCACCACGCGGGATATTTGAAATCGGACAATCCGCTTTGCTGATTCCCAAATCACGACATGCATTCAGTGCACCGCTTTCACCCAGAGACAGATGCTCGCTGCCTGCCCACAAGATTTCAACGGTTTGATTTTCAGTGCTGTGATCATGAGCTTGTGCTGGCGGCACCAAAGCCGTCATAGAAGCGGAAAATACCAGAGCTGTCATCCAAAAGCCGATTTTCATAACGTCCTACCTTTTGAAAGATTCAGGTAGAAGATCGGCTTTTCAGAGGAGTGGATAAAATTTTGGGGTAAAAATTAGACTTAGAGCTAAAAGACCTTCGAACAGCTCATCGGCATCATGCGCACCTTTTGTTCGACTACGCGCTTTAGGATGCGGGAGCCCAGTTCGTTCTCCATCAGTTCCGGATGAAACTGCAACAGCAGTCCACGGCCATTCTTGAATTCCGTGGCTTCGGTGACTCCGTCTGCCGCTGTGGCAGCCAATTCCAGCATTCCGCCAGGTTTGAATTGAACGGCCTGATGGTGCAGGGAGTTTACAAAAAGTTTATTCGAATCCACCGGCAAAAGGGACGCTAAGATTCCATGTGAAGTTTTTTTGACCTCGATGTCATGCCAGTCATCGCCATGAGGCAGCTCTGGTCCCACTTGAATGGGTACGTCCTGTATCATTTTGTAACCCAGGGCTACGGAGGAGATTTGTGATCCTCTACAAACTCCCAATAAGAATCCGCGCTCGCTTGCAACATAATTCTTGATCAGCGAGATCTCGAATTGATCGCGAGTGGGGATGGTGTTGCGGGAGTGATAGTTTTCCTTTTTATAGAATGACGGATCCACGTCATCGCCACCCATGGCCACGAGCAGTGGAAACTGTGCAGAGATTTTCTCAAATAGAATTCTGGTCTCACTCAATGTCAGACCAAGATCCGCGCTGATAGGCAGTATGTAGGACTGGTGGCCGGCTCTGGAAAGAAGTTTCTTAAAATTATGAACCCGCGCTGAATCGGGACCGTAATCCTTTGGAAGATTTGCGATTAACAAAGCACGGGTTTCGCGGTCACCCTTCAGGAGTTCAAATTTTCCTGTCGCGGTAGTGGGGCGCTGTCCTTTGAACAGCTCCATCAGATCCGGTTTGTGCTCCAGGTTCTGTAGATATCTTTCAGCCGCAGCCTCGGGTGTTTCTCCGGATTTAACCGGTAAAATCAAAGGGGCTATGGCCTGGGATCGGGGAATCCATTGATAGAGCTGAATGTCTGCTGCATGGCTAGCGGCAGAGCTTAGAATACCCCAAAAAATAATTAGAAAAAGTCGGACGTTTTTCATCACTTGCGTATGATTCAAATAAAGTACCAGATGGAGCGGGCTTCGGAATCAATAGAATTGAGATAAAGTCGGATGAGTGTCTCATTTTGAGACGATGGCGCAGAATCGTCGTTCACTGTAAAAAAAAGACCGGGTGCACTCCCGGTCTTTTGGAATCAATAAATTTAGAGATCGTTAGAACATACTTGGTTTTGCGCCATTCGATTTTTGCACGAACGGGTAATGCCAAGGCAAAGGTTTGCCGTTTTCCTCAACCACACTTGATGGTGTACGTGGCTCTTCCTGGACCGGAACATAAGCACATGCTCCCATACCCAACATTGCTAGTACTAGTGTCATCTTTGCTGTGAATTTCAACATACTGAACTCCTTGGTGTGGGTTCCTTTTAGGAACCGATGACTACCTATCGGAGTATTTCAGGACTTAAGAAGTGCAAAAGGGGAAAAAATCAAACTTTCCGTGATTAGAAACACTATCGTCCCACTTGGAGACAACAACCAGAAAAAGTATCGTGAAATCAGGCCAGGGAGGTTCTGATGACAACGCTTGGATTGTACATTCATCTGGAAGCGAAGCCGGGGCGGGAATTTGAACTCGAAAACTTTCTAAGGGATGCATTGCCGTTTGTGCAAGAGGAGATGGGAACCACCGTGTGGTTCGCCTGCAGAATCGGGCCTTCAACATTTGCTATCTTCGATGCTTTTGCTGACGAATATGCCCGTCGTGCGCATCTGGAAGGTAAAGTGGCGGCAGCATTGATCGCGCGGGCGCCGGATCTTCTGGCAAGACCTCCGATTGTGGAGCGACTGGATGTGCTGGCGGATAAAATCCCGGGTTCCATGACTTCCACAGAAGATCAGGATCTGGAGCGCCCAGACGCGGACTATCGCAGTCATCTGTGACGTTATGGATGTGAGGTAATATGAAGATGCAACACTTTTCCTAGAGCGAAAGTCGGGAATTGAATCTCTGAACGCCGCTGCCAGCAAGGGTTTGGTAGTCTGTTGTAAAGAGGTTGCATGAAAAGTATAGTATTTATATTTCTCGCAGGGATATTGGTTTGTTCGGGTTGCAGTCGTTTGGATATCGCATATCGCTGGGCGGATACCTATATCGCGTCCAAGGTGGATGACTATTTCGATATCTCTTCGGAGCAAAGCAAGGCTCTTAAAAAAGACATTAAAAAAGACCTGATTAGCATGAAAGAAACCCTGCTGCCCATCTGGATGGATCGTCTGAATAAGATCCAGCAGGATGTCGATGACGGCTCACTGAACGATAAAAAAGTCGCGGTGTACTTTGGCGATTTCTTTAAGGATGTCGACCAGATCAATTCACATTTTGCGACGACGGCGGTGGATTTTATCAGCTCCACGGATGCGAAACAAATCGAGTACTTTAAAAAGTCTTTCTATAAAAAGAATCAAGAAGACCTGGAAAAATCCCAGGACTCGGCAAAGCTGGAAAAGAAGTATCGTGGTAAGTACGAAGACGTTTTTGAGATGTTTGTGGGTTCGCTGACGGATCAACAAAAACAGCTGATCGCTGATAATGTAAAAGCAGCACCCTATCCGGCAGAGCTTCGCGCGAAAAACAAGGCCTTCGTATTTAAAGAATTCATAGCACATCAAAACTCCAAAGAGGAGATGAAGGCCTTTGTTCAAGAGTACACAACTCAGACTGATAAATTTGATCTGCCCGAATACCGCGCAGCTTATCAGCAGTATCAAGATGGTCTGCAGACGCTGATCACACGGGTGATGACGAACCTGACTCCAAAACAGAAGATCGCTCTGAAAGAGAACATTCAGCAGAAATCCGAGCAACTAAGAACGATTTCAGCTCTTTAAAATTCCAGCACCCAAATTGCAAAGTAAGCCAGTGAGTTATTCTTACTGGCTTATTTTCGTATAAGGGAGATCTTATGAAAAAAATGGTGACAGCTTTTGGCATGATGATGATGGCTTTGACAGTTTCCGTTTCCCAGGCAGGCATGCTGACTCAGACGCAGGCCATGAGTAAAGAGCAGGCTAAAAACGTGGCCATCGTGCACGCCCGCGTGATTGGTGCGGAGGCAGACATCCAGGCGGCTTCACGTTTGGGTTATCTTCCGAAATACACGGTCTCTTACGTTTCTCAGCTAAGATATGACGGTGAGGCTGCGGGTAGCTATCAAGTAGTGGTGGATCGTGCAGAGATGTTCCGTGCGTGCAAAATCACGATCACTATGAATGATGTTACGGGCGCGCTGGAGAACAAGCAGGTTGCCTGCAGGTAGCGCTAAGAATCCGAATACAGTTCCTTATCGAGGATTTTGAATTTCAGGAGGCGTCGTTACCGGCGCCTTTTGTGCGTCTTGCCCCAAAATATAGCCTACAAAATATGCAGAACAGCCTATTAGGGCCAAAATCATCCATTTTTTCGCGCGGCTCATCAAAATTGCTTTCATTTTTTTAGTTTTAGCCGTTGACAAGGGACAGTGGCAACTGTAATTTTGGCTTCTCTTCGAGCGCGGGAGTAGCTCAGTTGATAGAGCGATGCCTTGCCAAGGCATAGGTCGCGGGTTTGAGCCCCGTCTCCCGCTCCAATTTTTCTTCAAGAAAAATGGATCAGAAGAATCAAAACAACCGAAGTTCATCTTCGGTTTTTTTATGCCCAAAATCTGGGCTACCCCAATAAAGTAACTTTTTTAGTAGACGTCTTTGAAGGCTAGAATCTCTTTGAACTTAGTTTCGTGATCATTTGGAAATCCACATCTTTCGGAAAAATCATCGGCGTCTTTGAATGTTCCAAACATTCGGTCCCACAAAGTGAGATCAGCATAGTTGTATTTGTGAACACCTAATTCATGATGAATAGAATGATGTTCGGGCCTTTGAATGATGTAACCAACCCACTTTGGCGTTCTAATGTTGGCGTGATAGAAGTATTCTCCGGTCGCCGCATAGAGTGCATACCAGGCGCCAGCCTCCGCACTTCCACCAAAAACGCAGTAAATGATAAATCCAATTAAAATTGAATCAGCCGCGATTTCTACTGGATGTTTGTAGAAAGAGGTTAGTACTTCGATTCTAGCCGGACTGTGATGTAGTTGATGGAAGATCAACCACCAGCCATTGGCATGGCGAAGTCGGTGCCACCAATAAAAAACAAAAGTTCCGATAAACCAAAAAAAGAATCCTTCCAAAGCGGGGGAGTTCCAGTTCCCAATAGGAAGTAATGTGTAGTCTCTAAAGAACTTATTCCAAGTAAGGCCAGCGAAACCTACCATGAGCAGTTGGACAAGATTGATTAAAATCGCTCTGCCGTACCATCCTTTGGAATGAGGTAGTTTGCGGCCTGGCTTTACACGTTCCAAGGTGAAGAAGAAGACCGTAGAAATTATGAGCAAGACCGAAGGAAGTGCTTGAGACGTAATTGTGTTGTTCATATACAAATTAAACCGAATAAACACCTTGGTGTATATAAGATTGTTGGATAGTATCGAATCATGTCACAGAGTCTTGGTGGAATCATAGGTGTTAGTGCTGTTTTTCTCATGTCCTGTGCTTCAGTCACAACCAAAGCCACCTATGAGGGCATCGCCGCCCCCGAAGTTACCGATCAAATACCTAAGTGCGTGGTAAGAGTTGGAACCCTTATCTCCTTACGGAGTTTCAATAGATCGGGAAAGAATCTGGTCTGACGGGGCTTTGGAAGAAGTGCCCCGGAACCCGCATTTCACCGGCATCGCATGGATGCGATCTCCGGAGCGTTAGCCCACAGGGCCGAGGGCAGGAGTCTGAGGCATCACACACGAAGTGATCGGCAACAAGTTTGAAACCTAGATAAAATAATATTGAACGTTTTTACCAAATCAACTCGTCTCAGTGTGAGACAAATATCTTCGCAGAACAAATAAACAAAAAATAATATCTAATCATATTTAACTTTTGTGGAGTCGGCCGAAAAGCTGGGTGTCTAGTTGTACGTGGGCGGGGGACATGAAATACAAAATCATCATTCCGATTCTATTATTCTCCATTCCTTGGGTATTTAATGCTGCAACAGTCGCTGATGTGATCGTGCCTGCAAAAGCAATCACTGGTGGCTTTAGAGTTGATTTCACTGATCCAGCTCTGTGGCAAAACTATGTGAGAAGCCCAAATCCAAACTTAGCTAACTTAATCAATGCCAATTTCGGTGTTAGCACATTACATGGCCTTGGAACTCTCATCGAATGTATGCCAAGGACAATCCGCGAAGGTAAAGTAAACCCTTTTAAGAGTTGTGCAGGTATTGGGGGGCAGAAGGGTGCTCGGTCACTTACAATTAGTGGAAAAAACTCAAATATATACGGAATTTCAGTTACGCTGGCCTCTCCTGCGGCAAACAATCCACATTTTACTGCGCCCTATAGCACAGGTTTTGGATTTAAAGTCTTCTACGACTACCAAACTGAAACCAACATCAATCAAAGACCGAAGTGTGTAACCAAGGGCGGTTTTCTGAGCATGCTTGACGACACCGTTGGTTCCGTGGAGGCCACTCCGGCAGCCAAACAGGTGATCACCTTGCAATGCACTCATCCGATCATTGTGTTTACATTCAAAGAGGAGGGGTATTACTTTCATGAACTAAGTCATCCTCAATTCAACGGATACTATGAGACTGAAAACGTTGGACCATTGATTCAATCAATTGATTTCGCGACCAAGAATCCATATTCCGTTTCACTCAAACTAAACACACTAAGTAGAGATAGTAAGTCAATAAAAGCTACCAACATTTTGGCTAATCCAGATGGCTATACCGTCAAGGTGCCTCTTGGCAGCTATTCCTCATTTGCACTTGTTGATTCCGCAACTGGATCGAGTCTTTCTGCTAAATACTCATATTCAACAGGGGCAGTGTTATCTCCGTCAATTTCAGCTGCGGATCGTATGTCGACCATGTTCGCAGACCGAGTTGCATTTTTGTTCGGAAGTTCGACTACAGCTGCTCAAACCCTGATTGCAGTGCATATGGGTCAACAAAAATTGCTCATTACCCCAGACGACTCTCGCTTTAGTCCTGTTACAGTAGTACTCAGTGTGGTGAAACCAGTGATTGCCGCAGATGAAGTGGATCCGAACTGCACATATGTCTACAATAAAATTTGTCTATGATCCTCAGTGGGCGTCATGCCATGAGCTGATTTATTCAGTGGCGCATAAAACGGGTATTCCGGTTCCAATGATTAAAGCCCAGATGGAGCAAGAAACCGGCTTCTCTTTTAAAAAGAAGGAAAAAAGTATTCTAAAAAAGGACTATTACAGGTATGAGCCTGTTTTTGATCGTACTTACTTTTATGGAATGAGTTCCAGGGTTAATTATGCAGATGCATACACCAATGCGCCAGCTTATAAGCCTTGGCTCTACTTTTTAACCTCAAATAAAGTTTATACGAAGCTTTTGCATCTACGTTCAAAATATAAAGTTGGCATTGATGGTAAGTATGTCGCTGTCCCAGACAATTACGAAAAACGCACCAAAACCTACAGTCCATTACGTGCTTGGGATCTTGTTGATGCGGATATCAATCATCTGGGGGATTCTCAACGATGGTTCGATACTAAAACTACTGATGCTGGAGTGGTTGTGTACACACCTGCTCCAACACTAGCAAATTTTAATTTTGTTGCTCAAACTACCGTTTCTGCTAGTTATGGAATGATGCAAGTGATGTACCCTACGGCGGTTGGTCAGGGATTCACAGTGAACGGCGTGGGGGATGATCCATGGAAGCTTTTTCGTCCAAGTGTTGGTCTTGAACTTGGTGCAAAACATATGCTGGCAAAGTATAAAGCTGCAAATACCTCGAGAAACACTAGTACAATGATATCTTTGGATTATTATATGACTAATCTGCGACTTGGATACGTTAGGTATAATGGATCACCCAAGAACGCCAGAGCAAGAGACTATGGGGTTAATGTTCTGAAGCGATCTGATCAGTACTTTACGGTGGAGAAAATCGTTTATGCAAGGTAATCAAATAATTACTGTGGTTCTGACTTTGTTTGTCTTTGCTTGGTGTGAAGTGGGTGGCGGGCAAACTGCGGCTGACGCCAATCTTGTTAAAGCCAATATTCCGGCATCTTTTAAGTCGATGAAGGATTCAACCGGTGCTGTCGTTTCAGTTGGCAATGGAATTGGATATCAATTTGAAGTAGCTGAGTTTGATGGCGCTGGAAAAGGAAGGTTTTTGGTTGTCCTTTATAAAGGCGGTTTGGAAATTGGTAACAACCTTTGCGAGCTATCGGTAATAAAAGTTGTTGGGACTAAAGGCACGGTAATGCCCAAAGCGACGCTTAATTTCAGCGAAGAGTTAACTGGATGTGCTGAAATTGAATTGAAAGATATAGACGGAGATGGGCGAGTCGAGGTTCTCGTTAAGAACGCAAATTCTAAGGGTCAGTTCGATTCTCCACTTATTTTTAAGTGGAACGGTAAAAATCTTGTAGATCTCACTCCGGTTGTAACTGAAGATGGAATGGCTCTCAGTGCTTTTCGCAATATGAGTATATCTGGCGGCAAAGAAGGGAAAAGTAGTCTTTTGATCGACAGTCCAATGGCGTCGAGTTTAGATCGGAATACGAGGGTACTTGCGGTTATAAATGGTAAAGTTACCCTTCTTGGGACCTATTCATTCTATAAATTGTATCCAAAAATTAAAACAATTGCAGAATTGCGAAGTGAAACACTTGCACTCCCTGCTGGGACATACAATCTCGAAATCAAAAATCGTTCCGCAGATCTCACAAAAGCTGTTCGCGCCCAGGTTCAGGTCGGAGCTAACATTGTCATTAAACCAAACGCAATGTGCGCAGGACCTGCTCCAAAGGGTTATAAGCCGCCCAATGATGGAGACGGCAATGATGATAAAAACAAAGGCTGTGTTCCTCGTAAAAGTACCTATGTGACCATCATTCTTAAAGGGAATGAGGTTGTGAAGGTGACGGGGTATGGGGCTACCGGCTCCTATCTCGAAATCTCCCTCCTCAAGAAGTGAGGAGCTATAAGGGCTCATCTGCTTCGTTGGATCAAAGCCACCGTCACTGCGACATACTGACCAGTATGCCTCGCTTTGGCGGCTTCGCTCCGCCTCGCATCTGAGCCCTTCTAACTCCTCACGGGATATTCAATACATCGGAAAAGAAAATGGTCTGAAGGGGCTCTGTAAGAGGTGTCCCGGAACCCGTATATCATCACGAAGTGATCGCCAACAGTTATCCCGCAACCCCGCGTCTCAAATTGATACTTTGGTGACAGAAAACGCGATATTTTATCGTCGTTTACAGTTACCTACAGTTCATAGCTTTTTTATTGGTTTCCATCTGGTTTCGCGATGGTCATAGTTTTGCAATTTGAAACTCTGAATTGATTTAAAATCGGAGTATCAGATGAGTAAGGTGTGGTGGTTTTTGGCAGCATTGTTCATTGTTAGCCACGGATATGCGGTGGATGACTATTTTCCTTCAAGTGCAACAGATTCTTTCGGTTGTCGATTTGCGACCCCTGAAGTTGGTTCGGAAGTAATCCGGTATCATTGGGAAGGTGATTGCAGTGGTGGTTTCGCAAATGGATCTGGTCAAGTTCGATACTTCAAGGGCACTCCACAAGGTGGACGCGAACTAGTTTATATCATCAAAGGTGTCATGAAAAAGGGTAGATTTACGGGCAAAAAATTTGGCTCAAAATAGTTCAGTTGCAACTATGGATTTTCAAACACAATACGCGGTTTTACGCGAGCTTCTGGCTGTTCTGTAAATACAACACCTGTCCTGAATAGATACGGGTGGCTGGTTTTTTATGGAGCGGCCATGAACGGGCGTATAATTTCAGTTGAGAGCCACAACTGGAATGAACACAAGGAGTGTTGTATGAACAAAAGAATAATGGCTATTGCAGTTCTGTTGGCAGGAAGCATGCTGGGTGCGCAAGTAAACGCCAAACCATCCAGCGGGGTTATGTCCTCTTTGAATGTCTATTCATACTCGAAGGAAGTTAGTGATTCGCCAGGCGGGGACAGCAAGATGAGCACCCGAGTTTACGACATTAAAGTTGGTTATATAGGTGCAAGTGGTCTTTATCTGGGTGGGATGTACACCACGAGAAGTGATGAGTCAGGGTCCTCCACCACAGACGGAAATGCACTCGCTGCTTCGATTGGGTACGTTGGCGAAGCAGGTGTTTATATCATGGGTCACTACATCGTTTCGGCAAAATTTGGGGACTACAAGGAAGGCACAGGCTTTAAAGCGGATTTGGGTTATCTATATATGGTGAACAATGTGGTGTTCGTCGGGGCAGAGCTCACTTACCGCAGTATCGATTACAAAAAGAATGATTCCATTCCAAACCTTGATAGTCACAAGGTCTCTGAAACCTTCCCGATGTTGTCAGTGGGTGTGGTGTTCTAAGCGCGAACCTTTTTCAGAATATAAAATCCAAAGTACATGCTGTTAAATAGAATCAGCGCAAGCAAGTCCTCAATCACAATGGGGGCTTGGCGTGTGATCAATAAAAAGATCAGGAATGAGTTGATCGCAACAACACCCACGGCAATCAATGCCGTTCTTATCGTCAGGTGTTTTAGAATAAACTCAGTAGTCACAAATCCGCCTTTAAATGCGTTAATGTGAAAAGCCTATAAATTGGTTTCGATTTAATGGCACCTTATTCTCAAGAAATTATCAATACGATGAAGCAGGGCGGCTCGAAATAGGGGCCTAAAGCCGGACAAAGAAAGCTTTGTCCGGTACCGGTTTGGACAAAGTCTGGTCTGTCCAGGATTGTGAATATCGCCCTTTATTTAAAATTTACAAATGCCGCCAAAAAGTAGAAACACCATCTCGTTCGAAACGATTTAAGTTTAAAAACAAAAACACTTATTACCTTAAAGGGGAATAAAATGAAAAAATTCGTAGCAATGATCGCTCTATTGGCTGGTTCTACTGCAATGGCTCACACTGCAGACACTTCTTGGGAAGTTCTTGAGAACGATCCAACAATCAAAATCGAAGCTGGCACTGTATTCATGGGTTCTGCAATTGACTACACTTTCGTGTGTGTTGATGGCGCTAACCTACGTACTAAAAAACCAGTAGCTCAATACGATGTTATCACTATCGGTAAAAACCAACGTAAAGAAATCTACAAAGGTTCTAAATACCTTTCTACTCCAATCAACTACACTCGCACTGCTTGGGAATGTGACTGGAACGTTAACGGTAAACACCGCACTTGCGCAGACAAAGTTGTTTCTGGCACTTACGCGTTGACTGTAACTGCTAAAGTTTCCAAAGTTCTTAACACTAAGAACGGTTACGAGAAATTCTTGTTCAACAAGCAATTGTCTGTTCCAAACTGCCGTTAATTTGCAGTAGGAGCTAATTTGGGGTCTAACGCTAGGCCCCAAACTTGTTTGTCTCGTTGCATTGTACCCCTTCTTGCGATAGTGAAAGCCATCAAAATTGAAGGGGATCAATGGAGATTCAAAGCGCCGAACTTAAACCTGCTGTAAGCACAATACCGGATCAAGTATCCCAGGATATTGAAGCTTACTTGTTGCGTTTTAAGGACCCAAAAAAGGGTCTGAGCATGCTTGCGACGAAGTCCCGGATCCACGTAAAGACTCTGAATAGATTGCGAGAAAAAACTCACAATCCCAATTACTCTACTCTTTACAAACTGTACTCCTGCTTGTTGGAAACCAGTGATTTACATCACTTGGTCGAAAAAACGCCTCCTTTGGTTCGCGAAAAGCTTGAGAAAACAGATCCTCAATTAAAGTCTTCGCCTCTTCATCGCTTCAGTTTTGATCTTGAAGCAGATTTGCAGAAAGATCCTTGTTTCACTGAACTTTATGTTTTGTCTGAAACCCGCCCTTTCGACGCCAGTTTCGTTCAACAGAGATTCGGTTCTTATGGTCTTAGCGTGCTCGAACGCATGATTGACCTTAAGGTTCTCCGACCCCTCGGGAATGGACTTTATGGCCAAGGTGAGGTGAGAGCACCATTTTCATCCCAAACGATCAAATCAGTAGGGGTGAGACTCACAGAGCGATACTTAAAGCCGGAGAATTCCGACGTTAACTTCGCAAACTTTATGTCCTTGTACTTCGAAAATGTAAGCGAAGAGACATATCGTGAATGGATTTTGATTGAAGAGCGCGCATTCAAAGAACGCGTCGCACTTCTGGAAAAGCCGCAGGCAAAAGGGAATATCCCGGTATTTGCTTTTACGGCGATTGATACACTTTTGGAGACTGAATAATGAAACTGTTTATCGCACTACTTATTGCTTCTGTTTTAGTTGTTGGCGCAAGCCAAAGTGCATACGCTGGTGGCGGATCTTCCGGTGGTTCTGGCAACCAACCTCCCCACGGTACAGGTCGCTAGTCGATTCTGAAAAATTTTGATTTAAAAACTAAAAAACCCGGTACAGCAATGTACCGGGTTTTTCTTTTTTGGCTAGTAGATGCCTAAGATCTTCCACCAAGCGGCGCCTAGGCCCATGAAAATCAGAAGGTAGACAACAGAGAAGATGAATCCGATTCTCCACCAGTCCTTCAATTCCACATAGCCGACACCGTACAAGATCGGAGCTGGTCCGTGCGCGTAGTGAGTCAGTACGCCGGAAAGTGAGCCCGTAAAGCCCAGCATCAATGCCAAGAGCTTGCCTTCAATGCCGACCGCAATACCGACTGCCAACATGGCAGAGTACATGGCTGCCACGTGGGCCGTAGCACTGGCAAACAGGTAGCGCGTATAGAAGTAAACCAGGATCACCGCGGGGAATGCCCAATACCATGGCAAGTGACCCAGTTCGGATTTAACGATGGCGCTAAACCAGCTGACAAAGCCCAGTTGATTTAAGCCCTCTGCCATCATGACCAGGGCAGAGAACCAAACCATGGTGTCCCATGCGCCCTTTTCGCCTTTAACGTCTTCCCAAGTAAGGACTCCGCTTAGCAACAGGAATCCCAAACCAATCATCGCGCCCACAGTGGCATCAATTTTTAACTGTGGTCCAAAAATCCACATCACCAAAAGCATGACGAAGGCGACCACCATCAACCACTCGTTGCGAGTAACTGCTCCCAGATCTGTAAGCTTTTTCTTCGTGTCCTGCTGAACAGCTTTGGTGTCTTTAAGTTCCGGTGGATAGATTTTAAATAGCAACCATGGCGTTAGAATCAAACACACAAGACCAGGAACGATGGCAGCCGTGGCCCAGCCTCCCCAGGAGATTTCCACTCCCAGGTCTTTTGCAAATTTTTGGCACATGGAGTTTGATGCCGTTCCGGTGATAAACATCGCAGCACCCAGCAAATTGGCATAATAAGAATTCAAAGTCAGATAAGCGCCCATTTTTCGGTGAGTTTTTGGGTCTGCTGGATCTGAGCCAAAACCCATGGAAATGGATTTCATAATGGGCATCAGAATACCGCCAGCACGAGCCGTATTACTTGGTGTGGCCGGCGCCAGAACCAAGTCTGAAAAAGCCAGGCCATAGGCGATTCCCAATGGGGATCCACCCAGTTTGACGATAAACCAATAAGCGATTCGTCTGCCCAGTCCTGTTTTGATGAATCCACGCGAAATAAAAAACGCGATGGTAATCATCCAAATGGTGCCATTGCCAAAACCACTTAAGGCCAGCTTAACTGATTGTGACATGTCGCCAGGCGCGCGCAGTTGCAGTGCTGCGACCAAGGCGATGGAAATCATCGAGATGCTTCCCATGGTGGCCGCCTTGATGACGATTCCGAAAATCGCGGAAATAAATATTGCGAATAAATGCCAGGCATTTTCCTTTAATCCCTCGGGCGGGGGAGTTATCCAAAGAAGGACGCCAAGAATTAGTACGGCAATCCATGCTTTATAGTTCATTTCCTTTTCGTTGTTCATTTGAATCCTTTCAGTCGGCAAGTAAAAGGGTAGGGGTAAACCGATTCAGTGTAAAGAAGCTTTGGTTTGTTAATCTTTTTGAAATCAAAAAAATATTGTGAAGGCGTATTCAGTAGCTTGCGTTGGTAGGCAAGACAGGTATCATGGCTGTAATGCGAATCAGACAAGTTGGATTTTCCTCAAGACTCAAGGCTCATCGAAAACTTCTTACGTATGAAACTTTGAAATTCATCGTGGAGTATTTGCGAGATGGAAACGCACGTTTGGCGGCATTTCGCTCTGGCGTGCCAGAAAATTATGCCTCTAAACAAGGAGCCTGGCTTAAGAAACATCCCATTGTGTTGGCTGCGATGGAGTCCGAAGTGGACGAGCGGGACATGTTGCGTTTGCAAAAAGCAGTCGTGGAAATGGAACATCAGATGGACATTTGCAAAGACATTTTAGGTTTACAGGATTTTTAATGAATAGAATTTATAAGTTAGTCTTGTCTCTGATCGTGGGTTTTCCTGTTGTTTCACAGGCGCAACTTTTTTCAGCCATGGCTCCGCCCAGCCGGCAAAAAGGCGTGCTTTCCTATTCCGGTTCGATTCAGCCTGAAACTAGTTTGGCGGATGGTAGTGAAAATGCCAGCATGAATCGTGGTACAGTTGTTGCGACAGTTCCGGTCTATAAAACTGATCAGGAGGCCTGGGCGGTGACAACGCTGGGGAATTGGATAGATCTTTACCCCGATCAAAACAACATTATGCCGGATCTTTATCAGGTGGATGTGGGAGTGACCTACAGCCGTATGATTGATGAAAAGAAATATTGGGCGGCAAATGCGAATTTTGGTTCTGCCAGTGATAAGCCTTTTAAAGATCCCAGTGTGAATACGATTGGGGCGAATTTCTTTTATATCGATCCAGTGGATGAAACTGCCACTTGGATTTATCTGGTGAATTACTCGAACAATCGCCCGATTTTAAATAACATCCCGATTCCGGGCTTTGCCTACATGTACACTCCGTCCAAAACGTTCCGCGGAACTTTCGGGGCTCCCTTTGCACAAATATACTGGGAATTCGTCGATCAATGGTCGTTAAACTTTTTCACTTTGATTCCGTGGGTGATAAAAACGTCCGTGGACTATTCTATTGCGGGTCCGATGAAGGTTTCTTTGGGGCTCGATTTCTTTCAGTCGACTTACTATATTTTTGGTCGGGAAAATCGTCAGGATCGGTTGTTTTATGATGAGAAGCGCCTGTTCCTGGGCTTCAAGTCACCTCTTTCAAAAACCTTTATGTTTGAGGCCGAAGCTGGGTATTCCTTTGATCGCCGGTATTTCTCGGCCGAGAACTATGAGCCAAACCCAACTAATGCGGTGGCCTTGGGCAGTAGTCCCTACGTTAAATTGAATTTAACGGCATTCATGTTTTGATTTGTTTTAGCGGATCGCTGGAAGAAAGCGAGAAACGGAAGCATTAGCAAAAAACACCGGCTTCTGCGTTTTTGCAGAAGCGATTTTCAGGTAGCTGCTCAAAAGCAGCGCCAGGAAAATAAAGAACCAATTGCTTGGCGAAAGGTGTAAAAGCATACGTCCCTAGGAGCTTTTTTTGCTCTTCAAGTAACCTACATAGTATTCGATACCGCTGGTTATACTCAAAATGACGCTAACCCACAAGACCGCGTAGCCAACTTTGTCCAAATAGGGGATATATTCGTCCACGTTTCCAATAATTACACAGGGAATGGCCACCATTTGCATAGCGGTCTTCCATTTTCCAGCTGGCTTCGCGTCAATTATGATTTGATCTGCCGCAGCAACGGAGCGGATGCCGCCGATAAAGTTGTCCCGGGCCAGGATAATGATCACCATCCAGGCATCGATTTTACCCAAGGCCAGGAGCATCGCCAGGATGCTGGTGACTAAAATCTTGTCAGCTATGGGGTCCATGAATTTCCCGAAATTGCTGACAGCATTGTATTTGCGGGCGTAGTAGCCATCGAAATAGTCAGTGATGGATGCCAACATAAACAGCACAGCGGCGACGATATTCCAAGCAAGCTTGTCGGGCCACATTGCGCCCACCACCAATGGCACCATAAAAATGCGACTGACGGTGATTCTCATAGGAAGATTTTTTTGCCACTCAGTGACTGCCATGCGTTCTCCGAAAAAAAATAATGCGTAGACTTAAACTAACAATTTAGTCTAGAAATAATCAATGTTTATTCATCGTCACAAAGTGCAGTTTTACGAAACAGACCTCATGGGAATTGTTCATCACAGCAATTACCTGCGTTTTTACGAAGAAGCGCGGGTTGCGTGGGCCATTGGCAAAGGTTTGATCGATTACCAAAAACCGGAATCTGCCAGTTACTTTGCGGTGTATGAAACACAGGTGAAACACTTGAAGCCCACGTTTTTCGGGGACGATCTGGAAATTGAAGTGCAGGCCCGGGTTGAGGGCATGCGTTTGATTTTTCAGTACCGCATGCGAGGGCGTGGCGACAGCACGTGTTCGGTCGCACAAACTGTGCACGTGGCGTTGGGGAAAGATTTAAAACTTATGAGATTACCGGCCGAAATCAGGGCCGCAGTGGAGAAAGAATCATGGACAGAAACCTGGCTTTAGAATTTGTACGTGTAACCGAAGCAGCAGCACTTGAATCCGCTCGTTGGATGGGTCGTGGCGATGAAAAAGCCGCGGATGCAGCAGCGGTGGATGCCATGAGAAAAGCTTTCGACGTTCTTCGTATGGACGGAACTGTGGTTATCGGTGAAGGTGAGCGTGATGAAGCTCCGATGCTTTATATCGGGGAAAAAGTCGGGACTAAAACAGACGATGCTCCGGCATTGGATATCGCTTTGGATCCATTGGAAGGCACGACGATCTGTGCAACAGGTGGACCTGGTTCCATCTCTGTGATCGCGGTCGCTGAAAAAGGTAAATTCC
The DNA here is from genome assembly GCF_037996765.1 of Bdellovibrio sp. GT3. NCBI lineage: Bacteria > Pseudomonadati > Bdellovibrionota > Bdellovibrionia > Bdellovibrionales > Pseudobdellovibrionaceae > Bdellovibrio > Bdellovibrio sp. GT3. The sequence continues at coordinate 947,286 of NZ_JBBNAD010000004.1, forward strand.
TGCACGCGCCAGATACTTATATGGATAAAATTGCCTGTGGTCCCGGTGCCAAGGGTAAAATCGATATCGACAAAACTCCGACTGAAAATGTCATGGCTGTTGCCAAGGCTTTGGGTAAAGAAGTGAGCGACATGACTGTGGTGATTTTGAACCGCCCTCGTCATAAAGAGTTGATTGATGAAGTTCGTAAAACAGGTGCGCGTATTCAGCTGATCGGTGACGGCGACGTTTCTGCAGCTGTTTCTGCTGCATGGCCTGATTCTGGTATCGATTTGCTTATCGGTATCGGTGGAGCACCGGAAGGTGTGATCTCCGCAGCTGCAATGCAATGCCTGGGTGGGGACTTCCAAGGTCGTCTGAAATGGAGAAACGAGGAAGAGAAAACTCGTGCTTCTAAAATGGGTCTTAAAGATCTTGATAAGAAGTTTACCTGTGATGAACTTGCCAGCGGATCAGTTATGTTTGTGGCAACCGGAATCACAGATGGATCCTTGTTGAAGGGTGTTCGTTTCCTTCCAGACGGAAAAGCAAAAAGTCATTCGATCGTGATGCGTTCTCAGACGGGAACAATCCGTACAATCGAATCCTTCCACGATTTCACCTGGAAAAAGAGAAAATCCTAATCTATGAGTGGCAAACTTTTTTGTTTCAGCTGCAAAAAAGAAATGTCTTTCAGTGGGCAGATCGGCCGTCGTGAGGAATGCCCTCACTGTCGTGCCGATGTCCATGTTTGTAAGAACTGTGATTTTTGGGATCCGAAAGTTTATAACGAATGCCGCGAAACTCAGGCGGATGTTGTGCGCGAAAAAGATCGCGCTAATTTCTGTGACTACTTCACTCCCAGAAAAGGCGGAGCGGGTCAGGAAGATCAGGCAGCCAAGTTAAAAGCCGCTGCAGAGGCCCTGTTTAACTTTAACAAAAAGTAGAGTGCAGGACGTTCGTGCCCGGAATTCCCGGTCCTTGGGGATTCTTTATAATGAATTCGAAATTTAAATTGCGTCTTCGGTCGGTGGCTATGGGGCCCCTTTCTGGAGTATCATTTTTAATGTGACCTGTTTGGGAATTTCGAAGGAGGGCTCAAATGCCTAACAAAGAAACGACTCCAAAAAACGGTGCAAGAACCAGTGGTAAAGCGGATTCCCCTCCACGGTTTTCCGAGGATACGCACAAACATCTATCTGGCGATACGCAGAAGCGTATACGGGCATCAGAAGAGCTGCCTGCCGAGGAAGGTGCAGAGATCCGGGAAGGCAAAAATGAGGTGACTCCAAAACTGGATCATGAAGTTAGAAGGGATTCAAAATACGCCACCAATGCTGAATCTTTGCGTAACAGTGAAGTAAATCAGCCCAAAGGTGGTCATGAGAGTGGAAGAGATGGTAAAACTCGAACACATTAATTTGTAAGTTGGAGTAAATATCAAACTCAGAAACTCGAGTAAGAATGCGCAACATACGTGTTGCGCATTTTTTATTTGCGTACAAAGCGGACGGGCTGCAAAACTATAATATCTTCGCAATCATGGACTCCATAAGATGACTTCTTGTGACGCAGCTGATACCGTGAATTGACATGAAAACATTGAGCCCGGTGGTTGTCGATAATATCAATTTGGATTTCTGCCGTCGTAGCAAAGCTGCGGCCGTAGGCTTTACCGTCGTGTTTGGCATCTTGTTGATTAAACCCATTGCAACCTCTCCGGAGTTTTCCCTTCTCCATCAATTGGCCGCAGGAATCGGATTTCTCTGCAGTCTGACGCGTTTGTTTTTCGCCATTAAAATCAGCCGTGGTGGATTTAAAATCATGTATCGCTGGGGTAAGATACACGCCGGTATCATCGTTGTAGCTACGACCTGTATGAGTGTTTTATGTTCTTTGGGTTTTTGGGATCCGCAAAACTCTGATTCAAAAATATTTGTCACTTCGTTTATCGTCAGTGCCATTATGGCAGGTTCCGCCACTTCGCTGGCACTGAAACCACGCATCTCGTTTTATTTCCTTTTCATGGTTGGGATTGTTCCCGGAATGCTTTTGGCATTTTCCAATCATCAAGGGGAGCTTCCTTACGGCATCTGGACGATTTTCGTTTTCACTTTCGTTGTGTATGTTTACGGAAACTCCCGCGAGTTTTTCCAAAGCATGGTGGCCAGGTATGAAACAGAAGAAGCACTGAATATTGAAAAACAGAATCTGACTTTCGCAATCCAGCAGTTGAAAAGCACCCAGGATGAATTGTTGAATCAAAAGTCCCGTGCTGAATATTCGGCAAAGCTGGCTTCATTGGGTGAGATGGCCGGGGGCATAGCCCACGAAATCAACACACCTCTGAATGTGATATTACTCTCCGCTGAACAACAGATGGAGCTTATGGACGATTCGGAGATCAACAAACCGCTGATGAAAGAGTCGATTGAGAAAGTTCAGTCCACCACCAATCGTATTGCTGCCATTGTGCGCGGTCTTCGCACCTTTGCCCGGGATGGCGCCAAGGATCCTATTGAGCCGGTTCCGTTGCAGATGTTGATCGATAACACCTTGTCGCTATGCTATGAAAAATTCAAACTCAACAATGTGGATCTGCGTCTTCCACCAGTGACTGATCTGGTGTTGCATTGTCGACCGGTGCAAATATCACAGGTTCTTTTGAATTTATTGAATAATGCTTTTGAGGCGATTCGCGAACTTCCGGAAAAGTGGATTGCCATTGAAATTAAAGATCTTGGTGAAATCATTGAAATTCGTATTACTGACAGCGGCAGCGGAATTCCTGCTGAAATCCAAGCGGAAATCTTCAGACCCTTTTATACGACGAAAGAGATCGGTAAAGGGACGGGCCTGGGCCTTAGTATCTCAAGGGGTTTGATCGAAGCTCATCATGGGCAATTGTTTTTGGATACCAATCACCAGCAAACGAGTTTTGTGATTCATTTGCCAAAATAGTTTTGCAGGCCCAGCGTTTAAAGTTAATTAAGAGCGTGCTTAACCATATCCAAAAGTTCGGTCCGGTTGACGGGTTTTAATATAAAGCCCACGCAATTGGGATTTTTACGTAGTTCGTCCTCGTCGCCGCCAACATAGCCCGAGATAAACATGACGGGTGTCTTGGTTTCTGCTGTGGAGCTGATTCTTTTTAACAGTTCAAAGCCATCGCAAACGGGCATACGAATGTCACTGATGATTAAGTTCGGTTTCCAGGATTTGAGCTTCTCAAACCCAACGGAACCATTTTCCGCCAAGGCCACTTCGTAGTCCGCTTTGGTCAGGAAGTAAGAGATAAGGTCGCGCAGATCTTTTTCGTCATCAACGATGAGTATTTTTTGTTTCACTGACTCTGGGCTCCTTAGGATACTTTGTATAAAATAATACTCGCAGATTTGTCCAGCTAAGTCCCAGAGATGAACCCAACATTAAGGCGATGTAACATAAGTGTGTTTGGTGGTCTAGGCTAGCGTTGACTGTCTGTGAACTGAAAGTCACAGTGTTTGCATATGGCAAAAGCATCAACGACAGAAGTTTTCAACTGCACCCCAGAGCAATTCTTTAAAATCATTTCTGATTACGACAAATACCATGAGTTTTTAGCAGAAGTGAAACAATGCAAAGTCCTTAAAACCGAAGGCAATCGTAAATTGGTTGAATACAACGTTGCGGTTGTAAAAACCTTTAAATACTCCCTTTGGATGACAGAAACTGCTCCAAGCAGCATCACTTGGGAATTCGCCTCTGGAGACATGTTTAAAACTTCAGTGGGTTCCTGGAAACTTCAGGATGAAGCTGGTAAAACACGCGCCACATATTCTGTGGAAGCGACTTTCAATATGTTTGTGCCAGGTCCTATTGCCAACGCCTTGGTCAGTGTAAATCTGCCAAACATGATGAGCTCTTATCATAAGCGAGTGAAACAGTTGTATGGCGTCTGATTCCGGCTCCAAGAAAGATGACAAAGAATCTCCAGCGGACTTTAAAGGTCTTCTGGGTGACACGGTAAAAAAAGTTTTTACCGCGGGTGTCTCTGCCGCTTTTATGAGCGAAGAGGGGCTTAAATCTTATCTTTCTGAATTGAAGCTGCCGAAAGAGGCATTGAATCTGCTGATTCAAGGTGCAAACAAATCCAAAGATGAAATCACCCAGCGTGTGACCAAAGAGGTTGTGGGAATTATTCAGAAGATCGACTTTGTGAAGGAATTTTCCAAGTTCGCGGAAACGCATAAATTTAAAATCACTGCCGAGATCGATATCATTAAAAAAGACTCCGGCAAAAGTAAGCCCACTGACGAAGCCTAGACCTAAATCCGTCTCAAGTTGAGAAAAATCAGACCGATAAGAGTGTCATGATGGAAACAGAAATCCTGACATTCATATCGGTTTTGCTTTTTTGTTTTTGCTGCCGCCAACTGATTCATTCAGTGGTTCAGCCGATTCCTCTTTTGGCTTCCGAAAGACCTTACGCACATCGCGCCATGCAACTTGGCAAGGGCTATAAAATTATGGCTTGGGCTTTGATGACTTCGGTCTTTATGGTCGGTACCGCTGTGTCATTTTATCAGGTGTTTACAACAATCTGATTCCTGTGTTTGACTGGGTGAGGAGGTGTTTGTGAGCTCCTTTTCCACTGTCAATCCTGCTACGGGTGAGCAATTAAAAAAATTCGAACACGTCACCTGGGATCAGGCCGAGCTGATGATCCTGGATGCAAAAAATGATTTCAACCAATGGCGCAAATTCAGTTTCCTGGAGCGCTCGAAAGTCCTTAACAATCTTGCCGCAAGTCTACGTAATCACAGTGACGATCTGGCATTGCAGATGCATTTGGAGATGGGGAAGCTGATCCCGGAAGGAAAGGCCGAAGTTGAAAAATGCGCGGTCACCTGTGAGTACTATGCCAAAGAGGCGCCAGGGATGTTGCGCAATCAAAGCAGTGGTTCCCCCTATCAAAGTGCCGAAGTCAGTTTTCAACCCTTGGGTGTGATTTTTAGTATCATGCCGTGGAATTTTCCCTTGTGGCAGGTGATTCGCTTTGCAGCCCCGGCCTTGATGGCGGGGAATGTGATTATTTTAAAACACGCGGATTTAACCGCCGGGGTTTCAGAAAAGATCGGGCAGATTTTTAAAGATCTGGTTCCGGGTCTGGTGCTGCTGCGCAATTGTCAGGCGGATCACTCCGTCGCAGAAAAAATTATCTCTCACCCTCTGGTTCGCGGTGTGACTTTCACCGGCAGCACTGAAGGGGGCCGTTCTGTGGCAACCACTGCTGCAAGGAATCTGAAAAAAATCGTGCTGGAGCTGGGAGGCAGTGATGCCTACATCGTTTTGGATGATGCGGATGTTTCCTGGGCAGCGAAAACCTGCGCGAAAACGCGATTGCAAAACTGTGGACAAAGCTGTGTTGCTGGCAAACGCTTTATAGTCGTGGAAAAAAATCTGGCGGAGTTTTTAAACGCCATGGAGCACGAGATGAAAATTCTGCCCCTGGCTCCTTTGGCAAGTAAAAGATTTCAGGAAACCATCATCACCCAAGTTGAGAAACTTAAAAACTGGGGTGGTAAAGTGCTTATGGGGGGCACCGCACCTCAGGGGCCGGCGGCCTTTTATCCGGCGACCCTGGTGTTGTTTGAAAAAAACAATTCCGAGGTTCATCACGAAGAGGTCTTCGGGCCGGTGGCGCTGGTCTTTGTTGCGAAAGACGCTGCGGAAGCCATGGCGATCGCAAATGCCTCTCCGTTCGGTTTGGGCGGAGGCATCTTTACGAAGGATCTGCAAAAGGGCAAAGAGCTGATTGAAAAGGAAATGGAAGCGGGATTTGTGGTCGTGAATGACTTCGTAAAATCTGACCCGCGCGTGCCTTTTGGTGGAGTCAAAGAATCCGGATATGGCCGGGAGTTGGGACATTTTGGAATTATGGAATTTGTTAACGTCAAGACGGTCGGAGTGGGAGCGGTTCAGTGAAGCGATTGACCGCAAAGGTGCGTGCCAAGCAGGATTTGGATCATCAGGTTTGGAAGTTGATTAAGAAATTTGAAATTCAGGATAAAAAAATTCTGGTGGCCTTGTCTGGTGGCGTGGACTCGGTGGCGTTGCTGACTGTTCTGTCAAAACTGCTGCCCGGCGCTCAGCTGGGAGCGTGTTATTTTCATCACGGTGACGACAATAACCAGGAGTATCGCAGCGACGCTTTGGAGTACTGTGAAAAGCTTTGTAAAAAGCTGAGCGTGTCTTTTTTTGCACTAAAATCAAAAGCTCTGGCAAAGTCAGAGGCCCAATATCGTGAACAGCGGTATGAGGCGCTGGCGCGTCTGCAGCGAGATGAAAACTTTGAGGTCCTTGCCACAGGACACCATGCCGACGACCTGCTGGAAACACGTTTGATGCGCATTGTGCGTGGGACAGGGGGCCAAGGTTTGGTTGCAATGTCCTATTTCAGTGGCGGTGTCTTCAGGCCCTTTCTTGAGACGCCCAAGGTCGAGTTGCGAAAGTACCTGCGTGCTGAAAAAATACGCGCCTTTGAGGATCCCTCCAATAGACTGCTGGACCCATTTCGTAACTGGATTCGTGAAGACTGGTTGAAGTCCCTGGAGAAACGTCAAAAAGGGGCAGTGAAGAGTCTGGCAAGGTCCCTGGAGATCCTTGCTCAGGAGCTGCAATCCGTTGATCACAAGCCGGGAAGTGATTTGTTGGCCCTCAATGAGGCTTATAAGTCACAGAAAACGCAGGGGCTTTCACGGGCCTATTATCTAACGTTAACTCCTTTTGAACAAAGAAGACTTTTGGCTCAATACCTGTTTTCCCTCGGAAAACGAGATTTTTCACAATCTCAACTTGAAGAAGTTCAAAAGCGCCTGGACAAATCGCAGAAAGTGATCAGCTTTAAGGTCAGCGGTTGTCAGTGGGAAATTAACGCAGAGCAAATCAAGGTCGAGTCCTGATTTCCCCTCTGAAAAACCTCTTAAAGTTGCTTTTATTAGCTCACAGCTTCTGTTAGTCTTAAATGGTTTCTATCTGGACGAGAGAAGTGAGCGAAAGGAATCGAAATGCGATCTACTCAGAAAACGCTGGCTCTATGGTTTTTCCTAATCATCATGGCTGTGTTTCTATTTCAAGCCTATGAGAGCAAGCATCAAAAACTAATTGGTGAATTCAATTACTCGAAATTCACCGAGGCGGTAAAAGCGAAGGAAGTCGCAACCGTTACATTCCGTCAGGAATCCAGTGAGATCCTGGGCGAAATGAAACCGGAGTTCGAGAAAAAGTACAACGGCCTTCATTTCCAAATCGTGGGTAACACCCAGGATGAGGGATTTAAATTTCTTGAAGCCAACGGCATCACGCCAAACTACGAGCGTGCTGACAACGGTGGGTTCTTCCAATCATTCATCGTGAACTGGTTGCCATTGATTTTGATCGTGGCGATGTTCCTGTTCATCATGCGCCAGATTCAAGTCGGCGGTGGTAAGGCGATGTCCTTTGGTAAATCCCGTGCGCGTCTTTTGACGGAGCATAAGAACCGTGTGACTTTCAAAGAAGTTGCGGGTGTGGATGAGGCGAAAGACGATCTTCAGGAAATCGTAAGTTTCCTGAAGGATCCAAAAAAATACACAAAACTGGGTGGCCGTATTCCAAAGGGTGTTCTTTTGGTGGGTTCTCCGGGTACAGGTAAAACCTTGCTTGCGCGCGCGGTAGCGGGTGAAGCGGGTGTGCCGTTCTTTACAATTTCCGGTTCTGACTTCGTTGAGATGTTCGTGGGTGTGGGCGCTTCCCGTGTCCGTGACTTGTTTGAACAAGGTAAGAAAAATGCTCCGTGCTTGATCTTTATTGACGAGATCGATGCTGTAGGTCGCCATCGTGGTGCCGGCATGGGTGGTGGTCATGACGAGCGTGAGCAAACTCTGAATCAGCTTCTGGTTGAGATGGACGGTTTTGAATCCTCTGAAGGTGTGATCATGATCGCAGCGACGAATCGTCCTGACGTTCTGGATCCTGCACTTCTGCGCCCAGGTCGTTTCGACCGTCGCGTGGTTGTGAACAAACCAGATCTTAAAGGCCGTGAGCAAATCCTGGGCGTACATACTCGCAAGACTCCACTGGGTCCTGACGTGGATACTTCTAAAATCGCTCGTGGTACTCCGGGCTTCTCGGGTGCAGACCTTGAGAACCTGGTGAATGAGGCAGCCCTGGTGGCCGCTCGTTCTGACAAAAAGTATCTTGAGATGGAAGACTTTGAAAAAGCCAAAGACAAAGTGATCATGGGTTCTGAAAGAAAATCCATGGTGATTTCTGAGGAAGACAAGCGTGTGACTGCGTACCATGAAGCAGGCCATACACTGGTAAATAAAAAACTTCCAGGTTTGGATCCGATCCACAAAGTGACGATCATTCCTCGCGGCATGGCTTTGGGTGTGACTCAGACTCTTCCAGAAAAAGAATCTGTGTCGTTGTCCAAGTCCACAGCTGAAAACATGATCGCCTTCTTGTTCGGTGGTCGTGCAGCTGAAGAAGTGATCTTTAAAGATGTAACGACAGGTGCGGGTAACGATATTGAACGCGCCACTTCCATCGCTCGCCGCATGGTGTGTGAATGGGGTATGTCGAAACTGGGTCCTTTGGCGTTTGAGAAATCAGGCGGGGAAGTGTTCCTGGGTATGCAATATGGACATCAAGGCCACAAAGAATACTCTGAAGCAAAAGCGGAAGAGATCGATGCGGAAGTTTCTAAAATCATCAACACAGGTTACGCAATTGCGGTTCGTATCCTGACTGATAACAAGCAGGCTTTGGAATCTTTAACTCAAGCATTGCTTGAATACGAAACGATCGACGGTCACGAAGTGGACATGATGATCAATGGTGCTGCGGTTTCTGAAATTGAAAAATACAGAAATAACCGCCGCGATACGAACCTGGCTCTGGCAGAGGCCTCCGGGATCGGCAAGAAGGACGACTCGGGTTCTGATCCGGTCGGTAACACAGGGCCAGTGACTATATAGTGAAAATTTGGAAGCTCCGGGGAAACTCGGAGCTTTTTGTGCTTTAACCCCATTACTTTTTTTGATTGGGCATCCGGATGTTGCAGCAGTTTTTAGACAACCTGATCTTTATCGTTCAGCATTTGCGCGTGCAAGATGCGATCGACATGATTTTGGTGTGGATGGTTGTTTATCGAATTCTGGTTTTGATCAAACGCACAGGTACAATTCAAATGCTCTCAGGATTGGGAGTTCTGGCAATCGGGTACATCCTGAGTATCTGGCTTGAGTTGTTCACGTTTAACTGGATTCTTGAAAAGTTCTTCTCAAATTTGTTTGTGATCGTGGTGGTTCTGTTCCAGGCCGAGATTCGTCGAGCCCTGGCACACATCGGTTCCAACCCGTTCTTCTCAGACGCTTCCACAGTGCAGGAAACCCAGGTGATCGAGGAGATCGCCAAGGGTGTGATTCAAACTGCGCAAAAGGGCTTTGGTGCCCTTGTCGTGGTGGAGCGTGAGATCGTGATCGATTATCATATTGAATTCGGCACCGAAATGGAATCCAAAGTCACTTCGGAGTTGCTGGTATCCATTTTCCACCCGGAAAGTCCTATGCATGATGGAGCAGTGCTGATTCGCAATGGTAAAATTCATTCTGCGGGCTGCTTTTTGCCTTTAAGCAAAAATCCGGTTTTGGATAAGAACTTGGGGACGCGTCACCGTGCCGCTATCGGGTTAACGGAAGAGACCGATGCCTTGGTGTTTGTGGTTTCTGAAGAAAATAAATCCATTGGTATCGTTCAAGGGGGGCACCTGAGTCCGAATGTGGAGCTGGGTGATATCCGTAAAGCGTTGTACGAAACGTTTGGTCTTAAGTACAAAGCCTTCTCACAGCAAGGAGATCTGTCATGAGACGTCGCTGGTCGGATGCTGTGACCGAAAATTTCAGTTACAAAGTGGTAGCCTTGTTTATATCCCTGATTCTGTGGTTGACCATTTTGGGGCGCCGGGATTTTGTATTAAGTAAAAACGTGGATATCGAACTCTCTACGGCTCCAGGAACCCATGTGGTAGCGCAGACTGCAGACCACATCAAGGTAAAGGTTTCAGGGCCACGGGCTGCTTTGAAGAAGTTTATGGAAAGCTCTTTGTCTCAGAATATCAATCTTGATATCTCTCATCGGGGCACAGGGGTCATTTATGTCGATATTCCGTTGAATAAGATCGATGTGCCACTAGGGGTGAAAATCCTGGGGGTTCGTCCTAATCAGATTCAAGCCGAAGTTTTGGAAATAAAGGACAGCGGAAATGACAAACAAAAAGGTCAGTAAAGTGGAAAAGAAAACAGCAAAACTTTTTGGAACAGACGGTATTCGCGGGACTGCCAATCAGTACCCAATGACAGCGGATATGGTTGTAAAAATCGGTCAGGCGATCGGTCATATTCTTCAAAAGCAAAAATACAATGCACATCCGTCTCTGCGTAAAGTGGTTATCGGTAAGGACACGCGTCTTTCCGGTTACATGATTGAACAGGCTCTGGCGAGCGGTTTGAACTCCATGGGTGTTCATGTGCAGCTGGTGGGACCACTTCCGACTCCAGGTATCGGTTACTTGACTCGCACAATGCGTGCGGTGGCGGGGATCGTGATTTCAGCTTCTCACAATCCGTTTCATGATAACGGGATCAAAGTGTTCGGAGCTGATGGATTTAAAATTTCAGAAGATATGGAGCGCGAAATCGAACGCCTGGTTTTGGAAGAGGATTTGAATGCTCTTCTGCCACCATCAAAAGAAATCGGTCGCACTCGTCGTATCGACGACTCCCAAGGTCGTTACATCGTTTATTGCAAAGGCACATTCCCCTTGGAATACACTTTGGATGGAATGCGTATCGTTCTGGATACTGCCAACGGTGCTTCCTATAAAGTCGCTCCGTCCATTTTCCAGGAGCTGGGAGCTGAAGTTATTCAAATGGGTGATGATCCCAATGGCACAAACATCAACGACAAAGTCGGTGCTTTGTATCCGCAAAAATTGGCGGAAGCTGTGGTTCAGTACCGCGCTGACGTGGGTATCAGTCTTGATGGTGATGCGGATCGCGTGATCATGGTGGACGAAAAAGGTGATATCGTAAACGGGGACCGTATTCTTGCAATCTGTGCTTTGCACATGAAAGAGCGTGGTCTTTTGAAAAAGAACACCTTGGTGGCAACACAAATGTCGAACTTCGGTCTGGAAAAAGCCATGAACGATGCGGGCATCAACGTGGTTAAAGTCGGCGTTGGTGACAAGTACGTTGTCGAAGAGATGCGTAAAAATGGTTACAACCTGGGTGGCGAACAATCCGGCCATATCATCTTCCTGGATCACACCACAACAGGTGACGGCTGTATCGCAGCCTTGGGTGTGTTGGCAGTTATGAAGCAAACCAATAAGCGTGTGAGTGAACTTGCGCGCGTGTTTGAAGACATGCCTCAAGTGTTGATCAATTGCCGCGTAAAACGTCGTCAAGAGCTTGATCAGCTTAAAGGCTACAACGAGTTGATTAAAGATATCGAAAGAAAATTGGCTGGCAACGGCCGCGTCTTTGTCCGCTTCTCAGGAACCGAACCAGTGATTCGTGTTTTGGTGGAAGGTAAGGATAAAGCCGAAATTTCCCATTTTGCAGAAGAGATCGCGTCCTTCCTTGAGAAAGAACTTAGCTAATGAAACATAAAATTCGTTTGGGCGTGAATGTTGATCACGTCGCTACACTTCGTCAGGTTCGTGGTGGCACTACGGCTTACCCGAACCTTCTGGATATGGTTAAAAAGTCCGTAAAGGGCGGCGCAGAGCAAATCACGATTCATTTGCGCGAAGACCGTCGTCACATTCAGTTGGAAGACGTAAAGCTCCTTTCCAAGGAGTGTCCGGTGATGCTGAATTTGGAAATGGCCGCGACTCCGCAGATGGTGGCTTATGCCAAAAAATACCGTCCGGACTGGGTGTGCTTTGTTCCTGAAAAGCGTGCGGAACTGACCACTGAAGGTGGATTGGACGTAAAAAAAGGTTTTAAAAAAATGGCTCCGATGGTTGAGAAGCTTCAACGCATGGGAATTGAAATCTCCATGTTTATCGAGCCTTCCATTGAACAAGTTGAAGCATCCTATGAAATCGGCGCGGACGCGGTAGAGTTCCATACGGGAAAATGGGTTCACTTGTCGGGTTCCAAAAAAACCAAAGAATGGAATCGCCTGGTTGATGCTGCCGAGTGGGCAAATTACCTGGGGTTGAATGTGCATGCGGGCCACGGTCTGGATTATGCACACTCCAAGGAAATCAATAAGTTGCCATACCTGCAGGAAGTGAACATCGGACACTCTTTGGTTTGTTATGCGCTTGAATACGGAATGGAAGAGTCCGTTCGTAAAATGCGCAAAATCTTAAAGTAATTCTTTATGTCCACGATTTTGAATTCCCAAACCCACATCAAATCCACAACAGAACTTAAAGTGTTTTGGCAGGAGTTCCTGCCACACTTGAGTGATCGCTGTGTTTTGTTGTTAAGTGGGGATGTCGGTGCTGGCAAGACAACGTCGGTGCAGGCCATCGCTGCTATTTTGGGAATGAAAGACGTGCAATCACCTTCGTTTGCGATCCATCTGCGCTATGAAAACGCCGAGGGCCGCGCTATGGATCACTTGGATTTGTACCGCCTGAACGATGACGACGATCTGGAGAGCTCCGGTTTTTGGGATCTGTTTGCTCCTAAACAGGGATTGGTGGTGATCGAATGGGCTCAGCGTCTGGATTACGACTACCTGCCTTTGAACTGGCAACGGGTCGAAGTCAGTATCACCAAAGGTCCTAACGAATCCGAGCGCATTATCAATTCACGCCTGCTCTAAAGGTACGGACTTACTTCATCCCGTAATGGTGTCTCTGTATTTCTTCAGGCTCTTCCTGCTTTTTCTCTCGAACTTGCAGGGCGGAGTAAAATTGATTGTATCAGGAGGTAAAACTCTATGAAGACCAACTCCCCTGAAAACCAATCTCCGCAAGACATTGCGTCGCCCAAGTCATCCATTAAGAATGCCCGGAAATTTGCCTGGAGGATATTCCTGCAGGCCGGGGAGATCGGTAAGGATTTTTTTAATTAAGCGGCTTGCAGGCCTTTGGTGAACTCACTGGAGATCTTCTCTGCCAATGTCAGCGACGTTTTGTTGTAAGCGGATTTTTCCGCAAAGCCCATCAACATGCCGACCAGTTTTTCCTCCATCACAATCGGAGTGAGAGTGACGTGATCCGGGATGGCGCCCTGATTCCATTGCTCAAAGAATTTTTCATTCAATTCATTCAATGAAATGTAACCATGGAAAGGCTTTTGAGTCGAAGCCACGATGTTAAAGATGCTTGGAGTTTTAAGCGGCACACGCAAGGACGTGTCTTTGATGTCCTGGAAGTTTTCATCCCATGCAAAAGCCGTCACTTGGGATTCTTGTTCATCCAAAGTCAGAATCATGGATTTTGCAAAGTGCGCTTTCATTTCGGAAAGAGCACGTTTGATTTTATCCGGCAGCACATTGCTGTTTTTCTTTTTGATTTTCTCCAATGAAAAGTGGCTGCTGGCCACAGGATTCATTGTTGGTTTTGCCACACCCGTTGGGCGAGCCACGATAGGTGCAATGGGTTTGTTACCAAAGCTGTCTTCGCTTAATTCAGGCAAATCATCCACCGGTGGCGGTGGAGGTGCTGATGAAGAAGGAATTTTAGCAGCAGGTGTTGCTTGTTTTTCCAAGACCGGTTCAACGCGCGCAAGGCTTGGACGAGCCTCCATCACCGTGTGCTCAAAAGTCTGTTGAATTTGTTCCTGGGAGGCATTTTTAGTGTTTAAAATTGCATCCACCGGAGTTTCTTCCGTCAGGGGAGCTGCGGGCTCACCATCAGCGGAAATGGATTGAAGCTTAACCACTGGAGTGTCAAAGAGACCTTCCAGTCCACCCATTTCCTCAGGGGAAGATTCAGAACCTTCTTCGGAAACTTCAATTTCCGGATTGGATTCCTCAGAGGAAGCCAGGTCGCCAAGATCATCAAAAGAAAAGCTGTCGCCGGATTTTTTCGCGGCTGGAGCTTTCAAAGAAACTTCAAAACCTTCCGGCATTTCGGATTCAGATTTTGCCGGAGACTGCCAGGAGTTCCAGCAATTTTCCAACACATCATGGGGAGCAAGTACGAAAACAGCACCAGGATTTAAAGGGAAATCCTGTGGCGGTTGCAGACATGCCACTACAAGAATGCCATCCCACTCCGCCACAGGCAGACACTCCGCCGTCCAGGAGTAATGCGTCGCCCACTTAGCTAACATTTCTTTGCGAGGAGGAGTTTCTGTAAAAAATCTTGCCTGAAGCCGAGGAAGTTTATAATGAGCCATCGCCCAAGGAAAATATTCGTCGGGTTGGATGTGGTTTTCCTTCAAGGCATACCCCAAAAGGCTCAATGGCGAACCAGCGGCCGCGTGAGAATCGGTAAGTCCTTGAAGTTTATGTTTAAAATGCTCAAACCATTCTAAAGTGCTCATTGTCTTGTTTATCGGCTTTTCCCAATGAAAACCTGAGTCTAGGTCTAGGAGGGCTGAATTTTTTGCAGCATTGCTTACTGAATAGGCGCTAAAAATATAGAGGTTTTCAATACTTAGCAAATGTGGTAGTCTCCCGCCCAATTATGCTTCAGACCAAAGTTCTTCACTATTTCGACCACAATGCGACCACTCCGGTGTGCGCAGAAGTGATTGCGGCGCTGCCTGAATTTGCAGCAGCCGGTGGCAATCCCAGCTCCATCCATTGGGGCGGAAGACAGCCTAAGAACTTAATCCGCGATGCGCGTAAAGCAATTTCAGAGGCCTTGCATATTTCCCCGCTGGAAATCATTTTCACCAGTGGTGGCAGTGAAGCGAACAACACTGTGATCAAAGGACTTTTTGATTACTATCACACAGCCCAGTTCCTGGCGCCGGAACAACGCCGTCGCACTCACTTCATGTGTTCTGCGGTGGAGCACCCAAGCATCATGAAAACCATGGCTCACCTGGAAGCTTTGGGTGCACGTGTAAGTTACATCCCGGTCAGTCGTGAAGGCGTGATCGATCTGAAGTTTTATGCAGAACACTTAAGTGAAGAAACTGCTTTGGTTTCTGTGATGTTTGCCAACAACGAAACCGGTACATTGTTTCCGATCAAGCAGATGGCCGAGATGGCTCACGCCAAAGGCGCTCTTTTTCACACGGATGCAGTTCAGGGATTTGGTAAAGCACCATTGAATTTTAAAGAGTTGAATGTCGATTTTGCGTCGATCTCAGGGCACAAGTTCTACTCTATCAAAGGCTCCGGCGTGCTTTATATGAAAAAAGGCATGTTTGTCAGTCCGTTGATTCACGGGGGTGGTCAGGAACGTCATCGTCGTGGTGGCACTGAGAACACTTTGGGTATTGCTTGTCTGGGGTTGATGGCACAACGTGCGCCACTGGTTCAGGATAAAGCGTTCGAAGTAAGTAAATTGCGCGATCACATGGAAGCTAGAATCTTAAACGAGATTTCTGATGTGACGATCACAGCCGTTGAGACTCCTCGCCTGGGTAATACCAGTTCTTTGGTTATCAAAGATGCGGATGGTGAGACGATGCTGATGTCCTTGGATATCAAGGGTTATGCAGTCAGTACTGGAGCGGCGTGCTCCAGCGGGAACCCGGAGCCAAGTCCGGTGTTGTTGGCGATGGGACTAAGTCGTCAAGAGGCGCAAAACAGTTTGCGTGTAAGTCTTGGTTGGGACACGACTTTGGAAGAAGTCGATGGATTTGTTGAAGCATTAAAAGCGGTCGTGACTCGTTTGCGATCCATTGAGCATGAAGAGGGAGAGACATATCATGTCTAAGGGAAGAGTTCTTGTTGCTATGAGCGGAGGCGTGGACAGTTCAGCCGCGGCTGCGCTGTTAGTGGAACAGGGCTATGAAGTTATTGGGGCAACGATGCAAGTCTGGGACTACTCGACTTGCGATATCGAAGAGGGCAACGGCACTTGCTGTTCCTCCATCGACGTTGATGATGCCCGTTCTGTGGCGGACCGTCTGGGGATTCCGTTTTACGTTTTGAACTGCGAGGCGAAGTTCCGCGCAGCGGTTATTGATCCTTTCTTGAAAGCATACTTGGAAGGCCAGACGCCACTTCCATGTGTGAACTGCAATACCTATTTGAAATTTGATCATCTGGTTAAAAAGATGAAAGAGCTTGAGTGTGATTACCTGGCAACAGGTCATTACGCAAAAATCGTAACCGATGAAAACGGCAAGTCCGCGATTCATACTTCGACGGATGATTGGAAAGACCAAACGTACTTCCTGTTCACGATTGATCCGGAACTGGTTCCAAAACTTTTGTTCCCGATTGGTGACATGAAGAAACCTCAAGTGCGTGAGTACTCTGAGAAAATGGGATTGGTCACAGCTAAGAAAAAAGACTCGCAAGGTATTTGTTTTGTGGGTGGCATTGGTTATCAAAACTTTATCAAAGGCCAAGTTCCAAAAGCAGTTTTGGATTCTAAAAAAGGTCTGTTGAAACGTTATCCAGATGGCACGGTGATGGCTAAGCATGAAGGTATTCATAACTACACTTACGGTCAAAGTAAGGGTCTGGGTATGGATCATCATGAAAAGCTGTTCGTGATCAAAATCGATTCATCTGACAACACGGTATGGGTGGGTGACGAGAAGTACTTGTTTGCTCATGAAGTGGATGTCGTGGATCCTCACATGCTGGGTGATCTGCAAGACGGTGAGCTGATGAATGTGAAAATCCGTTATCAGCACAAGGGCTCTCCGGCCTTGGTTTATAAAACCGACAAAGGATTCAAGCTTAAATTCCAGGAACCGCAGCGTGCAGTGACTCCGGGTCAGGCAGCGGTGTTTTATCGCGAGCGCGAACTTGTAGGGGGCGGATGGATCACTCTCTAAAGTATCAGGTTCATACGTTTGGTTGTAAGGTGAACACTTACGACGCGGGTTTGATTCAAAAGAATCTGAACTCCAATGGTTTTGCGCCGGTGATTCGCGGTGAAAAAGACGCGCGCATTCACGTGCTGAATACGTGCGCGGTGACTGCAGAGGCGACGAAAGAAGCTGTTCGCTACATTCGTCGTTTGAAGGTTAAAGATCCATTTTGCACGATCGTGGTGACGGGTTGTGCGGCTCAGGTGGATACGGGTTCGTTCTCGAATCTTCCGGGTGCTGATTTGGTTGTGGCAAACTCCCATAAAGGTAATTTGCCAGAGCTTTTAAATAAGCACTTCAAAGGCGAGCTGACCGAGAAGGTCTTCAAGTCCAATATCTTCAAAAAAGAAGACCTGGAAATGGGTGGTGGAATTGAAAAACACCACACGCGCACGTTCCTGAAAATTCAGGATGGCTGTAACAGCTTCTGCACTTACTGCATTATTCCTTATGCTCGCGGTAAATCGCGTTCAATTTCGATTGCGAATCTGGTTCAGCGTATCAATGATCTTTACGCGGAAGGTTCCCGCGAAGTCGTGCTGACCGGTGTGCATATCGGCGACTACGAAGACGAGATCAATGGCAAGACCATGGTGATGGAAGACCTGATCGAAAATCTTTTGGTCAGAACTAAAATGCCGCGTTTCCGTTTGTCCTCTTTGGAGCCGGTGGAAGTGTCAGAGCGCTTGTTGGATCTTTATTCTGATTCACGCCTTTGCCCGCATTTCCATATGAGCATTCAAAGTGCGAACACCGACGTGCTTCATCACATGAAGCGCAAATACACTCAGGACGATGTTCGTAAATCTTTGCTTGCGATTGAAAAACGCGTTCCAAACTCCTTTGTGGGGATGGACGTGATCACGGGTTTCCCAACAGAAACCAAAGAGCAGTTTGAAGACACAGCCAAGTGCTTGTCTGAGCTTCCTTGGACGAAGTTGCACGTTTTCCCATACAGTGAGCGCCAGGGCACCAGAGCTGCGGCTATGGACGTTTCCGTTTACCCGCACGTACGTGCGGAGCGTGCAGCGGTTTTACGTGAACTTAGCATTGCCCGTTACACGGAGCAGGCGAATCGCCAGATTGGAACCACAAAAAGGGTTCTGGTTTTGAAAAATGCCGCAAAAGGTGGTCAGGGTCTAAGTCATGACTACTGGCCAGTGGATATCGCAGGGGCGGAAAGCTTCCTTGCTCACTGGGCGGGTCAGGAAGTCGAAGTTAAAATCACAGGCTATGATCATTCCAATAAATCTCACATGGAAGGTCATTTGATCGGTGAGGTGTTGTCATGAATTCACTAGAACAACGCCTGGGGTATAAGTTTAAGAATATGTCCTTGCTGGCCCGTGCACTGACGCACAAAAGCTATGCAAATGAATTAAAGAATCACACCGAGCACAACGAGAAATTGGAATTTCTGGGGGATGCTGTTCTGGATTTGGTCGTCGGGGAGTTTTTGTACGAAAAATACCCGCAGGACAATGAAGGAGGCCTTTCCAAGAAACGTGCTTCCATTGTGAACGAAGAGGTTTTGTTTGAACTCGCTCGCGATATGGAGCTGAACAAAATTCTTCAACTGGGTAAAGGGGAGGCGCAAACCGGTGGCGCATTAAAACCCCGCTTGCTGGCCTCTTCGTTGGAAGCGGTGGTCGGGGCGATTTACCTGGATGGCGGCTTCGCCGCGGCTCAAACATTCATCCGCAAGGAGTTCTTGCCACTTTGTGACAAGACCTGCGCGAATGAGGATTTTGAGCGGGATTATAAAACCCGTCTGCAGGAGCTGGTGCAAAAGGCGATGAAAGAAACGCCCAAGTACGAAGTGCTCTCTGAAGAAGGTCCACCCCATGATCGACAGTTCGTGGTGTGCGTGAAAGTTAAAGAAGAAATCTGGTCCAAGGGGCGCGGACGCAGTAAAAAAAATGCCGAGCAAGATGCGGCGAAAAGCGCTTTAGATGCAAAGTTTAAGGAGACGAATTAGTTATGAGTTATAAAGCAGGGTTCTTGGGATTAATCGGGCAGCCAAATGCCGGGAAGAGCACATTGATGAACTTCCTTGTCGATGAAAAGGTGTCGATCGTATCTGCCAAGCCGCAGACCACTCGTCGTCGTATTTTGGGTATGTGGACCAGCGAAGCTGGTCAGGTCGTGTTTGTTGATGCTCCGGGTTTGATTAAAGCCGAAAAAGGTTTGAATGCATTCCTGGCAAAAGAAGCGGAAGAGGTTATCAGAAATTCGGATGCTCTTCTTGCGGTGGTCAGTGTTGATGAAGCAAAAGCGGATGATGCTGAAAAGATCATCAATCTTGTTGCTGCAGCTAAAAAGCCTTGGATTGGTGTGGTTACCAAAACTGACATCGAAGACAAAGCACATCGTGTTTTAATTCTAAAAAAGATGATCGAGGAAAAAGGTGGCAAAGCCATTTCTGTTTCCGCAAAAACTTACAAAGGCGATCTTGAAGAGCGCGAAGCGATTCTGATTGAGTGTCTGGATATTTTGCCAGCATCTCCGGCACCTTTGTATGATTCCGAGATTTTCACCAACGAAAACGTTCGTGATATGGCTTGTGAAATCATTCGTGAAAGATGTTTCGAAAACCTTCATCAGGAAGTTCCGTACCAAATCGCGGTGCGTATCATAAAATTTGATGAGACTGGAACTTTGCCAAAAATCTACGCTGAGATCCTGGTCGGACGCGAAAGCCAAAAAGCGATCGTTATCGGCAAGGGCGCTACCGTTATCAAACAAATCGGTATGGAAGCTCGCAAAGAAATTGAAAAATTGATGGACCAAAAAGTTTTCCTGGATTTGAAAGTTCAGGCGAAACCAGAGTGGTTTGATAACAAGCGCATCATGAAGGAGTTGGGTTATGTCAATGAATCAGAAGACTGAGTTTGCCCCGAAGGTGGCGATTATCGGTCGTCCCAACGTCGGTAAATCCACTTTATTTAATATTATTACTGAATCACGTAAGGCTGTGGTTAAAAACCAGGCCGGCGTTACTCGCGATATCATGATTGAACCCGTGGATATCTGGGGTAAGCAATTCGATTTGATCGACACTGGCGGTATTACTGAAGCCGGTGACTTGTTTTCCAAATTGATCAAAGAGCAGGTTTCTGAATTCCTGCACTCTGTGGATTACATCATTGCGGTGATGGATGGTCGTGCTGGTTTGATTCCAGAGGATCGCGACATCATCCGCGTGGCCAAGCAAACAGGGAAACCATTCTTGTTGGTTATCAACAAGGTGGACAGTGCTCAAGATGAAGAAATGGCGAAAACGGATTTCTATGAATTCGGTGTCGACATCGTTTCTGCTGCTTTTGAGCAGCGTCGTGGTATCGGTCAGATCCTTGAGTGGGTTGTTGATCAAATTCCGGAACAGGAATTTACTTACGACAAGGGCATGAAGATCGCGATCGTTGGTAAACCGAACGTTGGCAAGAGCTCCATCTGTAATCGTATCCTGGGTGTGAACCGCATGTTGGTTTCTGACGTTGCGGGCACGACTATCGATGCGGTAGATTCACCATTCGTTTATAACGATAAGAACTACACTTTGGTGGACACAGCGGGTTTGCGTAAATCCCGTCGTCGTGAAGAGGATCTTGAGATCATCTCTGCGTTTAAATCCCAAGAGTCTATCCGTCGTGCTGATTTGATTTTGTTGATGGTTGACGGGACGCAAGGTCCCACAGATCAGGACGCGCGTATTATGCAATCCATTCTGGAAGACCATAAGGGCGTGATCGTCGTTGCCAATAAATCAGATATCGGTGGTGCTGAAATCCCTGAATACCGCAAAACATTCCGTGAGCAATGTGAACGCGTATTCCATTTCTTCACTGACGTGAATATTGTATTTACCAGTGCGAAATCAGGTCAGGGTATCGATGACTTGTTTGAGATGATCGAGAAGGTCTCCGAACAAATTAACTTCCGTATCCCAACTCGCGAGATGAATGATTTCTTCTTCGAGACGATCCGTAAGACTCCGGCTCCGGTTTGGGGAACGACGAACGTGAAGTTCTATTACGTCACTCAAACTTACCAAAGACCTCCGGCATTTATCGCATTTGCGAATCATCCGGATGGCGTGACAAATTCATATCGCCGCTTCTTGATTAAACATATCAAAGAGAAATGGGATCTTCACGGATTGCCAATTCGTATCTTCTGTATGAAATCCCGCCGTGGTGCGAACATCGAGGAATAATGCTTAAGCGCGGCTCGTGGAGAACACGTTTTGGATTTTACCTTTTGGCTGTGGGCTCTGCCTGCGGCCTGGGTAATCTGTGGCGTTTTCCCTACGTGGTTGGCGAAAATGGAGGCGGTGCCTTCATTTTGCTTTATGTGTTTTTGTCCCTGGCGGTCGGAGCACCCATGTTGATTGCGGAATTGATGCTGGGTAAAAACACCCGCCGTTCCGTACTTGTGGCAACTGATATGATGGGGCAAAAGACCAATCGGATCTTCCGCTGGGTCGGGCGCATGGCCGTGATCGTCAGTGTTATTGTGTTCTCCTATTATGCGGTGATCAGTGGCTGGGTTTTGCATTTCATAACTCAGTTTTTCGTATCCTTGTTTCTGGATACGGAAGGCGCCACCAATAAAACCAATCTGGCAGCGTTGATGTCCAATGGCTGGTTGCAGGTGATGTTGGCTAGCGCCCATATTTTGATCACGGTTGTCGTGGTTTTAAAGGGCGTGCAAGAGGGACTGGAAAAGTGGATCAGCTATATGATGCCACTGTTTGCAGTTCTGGTTGCGGTGTTGCTG
Organism: Bdellovibrio sp. GT3; assembly: GCF_037996765.1. Taxonomy (NCBI): domain Bacteria; kingdom Pseudomonadati; phylum Bdellovibrionota; class Bdellovibrionia; order Bdellovibrionales; family Pseudobdellovibrionaceae; genus Bdellovibrio; species Bdellovibrio sp. GT3. Next base: position 969,044 of record NZ_JBBNAD010000004.1, read on the forward strand.
TTCAAATCATTCTCTTTGCCATCAACACCTGAAGTGATGCGCTTCCTGTTTTATCCGGACTTTTCAAAGCTTACTTTGTCTTCTTTGGGACATGCCATGGGGCACGTGTTTTTCACATTGTCCGTGGGTTTTGGAACGATGGTGACGTTTGGTTCATATCTTCGTGAGGAAGACCATGTACCAACGGCAGGCTTTCGTGTTGCCCTGGTGGACACAGTGATTTCATTGTTGGCCGTGGTGATGATCTTCCCAGTGGCGTTTCAGGCCTCCAATGTCCCTTTGACAGATCCTGCATTGATGTTTGAAGTACTGCCCAGATACCTTTTGGGTATTCCAGGCGGGACGCTGTTTGGATTGGTATTCTTTGTTTGTCTTTATCTGGCGGCCCTGAATGCCAGTATTGGTTTGTTGGAAGTTGTGGTTTCCAACGTGGTCGATCGTTATAAAAAAATCGAACGTACCAAAGCGACTTGGTTTTCCGGGGCGGCAGCCTTGACCTTGGCGATCTTGCCGGCACTGTCCAGTTCAGTCTTAAATACAGTTCGTATTTCCGGGCACTCGTTGATTGAGTCGTTGGATTCCCTGTTGATCAATTGGCTATTGCCATTGGTGGCGCTGGGTATCCTGATCGTGTTTTATCGGGGCACGTCCGCGAAAGAAAAAGAAATCAGTTTTATCGACCGCGATAAATTCGTCAGTTATTCGATGTATTCACATTGGATTATGATTTTGAAGTGGGTGGCACCCGCAGTGATAGTAATTGGTTATACACTGCAGGTCATTGCCTGGTTCCAGGAACTCTAATTAGAAATTCATTCCCAGAATAAATAAGAAGTCATAGAAGTCACCGGAAAGATTTTTTTCCAGTTTGTACGAGCTATCCACGATGGTTTTGCTTTCGTCAGAGAAGTTCACATAGTGGTAAGCGGCTTGCAAACCCAGATAGGCTTTTTTGCGCATCAACGGAATTTCCACACCGGCGCCGATATCAAATCCCATTGTTGAGTCACGGCTGTAGGAATCGATGCCGGAAATCGTGTAGGTGCGATAGAACTGTCCAAAACCGCCCAGAAGGTAAGGATTTAAATCTGCCAAACCTCGGGTTACGTTTTGCGTGTTCATATAATATTTCAAGTCAAAGTTGATCGAAGTGATCGATACATTTCCTGTATATGTGGGACCGGGATTGCCGCCGCCGTCTAGGGTGCCAAATTTGACTGCATGGTCGCCAGTTTGAAAACCCAGGGTCATCGCCAGACTCAGGTCAAAAAAGTAGCTTAGATACAAGCCAAATGAAGGCGCCGCAGAATACTGATCAGCGAAGTTGCCGGTAAAACCGCGATAGCCACCAGCAAGACCCACAGTCAGAAAGCGCCCGTTGCGGAAAAAGTTAACGTCAGCTTCCTCATCAGAATCTTCATCGAATTCAGAATAGTCAGAGAATGGGTCAAAGGCCTCATCCGGATCGGATTGAGCAATCAAAAGATGTTTTTGATCTGAGCTTTGAGCTTGGGCATTGGAAGTCAAAGACAACCCTGCCACAAGCAATAATGCCAGAAGGCCAGAATGTAGAATATTTCCGGTGGTTTTCACAGTTCCCCCTGATTGTATTATCGAGTGAAACTGTCAAAAACTTCAGGGAAAATTAGCAAATTGACCCAATGAGTGTACCAGTGTCTCAAAGTGAAACACGGGGTATGTCTAGAGCGGTTCAGCCAGTGCTTTTTCGATGGCTTCCACGACTTTGTCAGAGGAAGGTTTGGTAATCGAAGTCCAGCGTTCAATAACCTGACCCTTGCGATTCACCAGGAATTTTTCAAAATTCCAGCTCACATCCTTAAAAATCAAACCGGGTTTTTGCTCCGTCAGGAATTGATAAACAGGTTGCTTGTCCTTGCCAGTGACCGGTGCCTTATCAAAAAATGGAAACGTACAACCGTACTCTTTCTTGGCAAAAGATTGAACCTCGGTGTTGTCTCCCTTTTCCTGTTTAAAATCATTGGAAGGAAAGGCCAATACAACAAATCCACGATCCGCATATTTTTTGTAAAGCGTCTCAAGATCCTTCAGTTGCGGAGTAAAACCACACTGCGAAGCCGTATTCACCACCAAAACAACTTTTCCACGATAACTGGAAAAATGAATCTTCTTCCCAGAAATATCATTCGCCGAAAGCTCATAAAAACTCTGCAGCTTAACCTCAGAAGATGACTTTTCTTCAGCGTACCCTAACGAAGAAACAAAAAGAGCGACCAAAACAAAACCCATTCCAAGATGTCTAAGCATATTCAGCTCCCGCATACCCCCAAGGCTAAGTCCGAAGACCCCGAAAAACAACTCCAATGAAGCACCCTCCAACTTGAAAGTGCCTCAAAAACCAGCACTTAGTAGGCGAAAGAACCAAAGAGCAGACTGTGCAGCGACCTCCGTGGGCGCATGGATGCGCGAACCCGCCTGCAAGGCGGGCCACGGTGAGCCCGGATGGCGTGTCGCGGAACAGTCTGCTCTTTGGTTCTTTCGCCGCAACCCCGTGCTTGTTAGCGAAGCCCATTTTCAAATGGCGCGGTGCGAATCTTTGACTTGGGAGCTTGATGAATTTCTAATTAATTTGAATATCTTAGCTAGGTTTTGGGGTGTTAGATGGAACTGCGCAGTCCCATAGTTATTGTTTCGGCATTTGGCAGAGGTCATTGGCTGGCTGCGGCCCTTTCACGCGAGGGCATCAAGACGACGCTTCTTGATGTTTCCTCCAAACTTGGTGTGTGGCCTTCTGAAGATTTGGAAGGACCATTTGGTTTTTTCCGAAACGAACGTATCAATGAATCCCAAATGGAAAGACTGTATTCCGATGATTCCTTCGAAGAGTTGCACAATGGTTTTACCATCTGGCTTCCTGAAGGACCGTTAGAGTGCAAGGGGCCTTTGACTAAATTCAAAGTTGATAAGTCATTTCTCAGCCCACAAGTGAAAGAAGTTCTGCTGTCAACTGCCAATGAGAAACTGCAAAGATCCATCAGCCGCAACGTCTCCTCATTCAATTTTGATCAAAGCTGGCTTTTGCATTTTGCGCATCAGTTGGCGGGAACAACCTTTAAGCCGAATGCTTTGGCGGCGACAGAGGGTGAAGCACTGCCGTTGTTTTCTTCGTTCCTTGTTCGTCAGGCCACGCGTGATGGTTTGGAAAAATCATTTGCGTGGTTGCGTGACAAAGGTGTGGATGTCATCAAGCCGCAAAAAATTGTCGATGCCTCTTTTGGGCCCGGCAAGACCGTCACGGGTTTGGAGATCGCTGGTGAGAATCAGGGTTTGCTAAAACTTGAGCAAGTGGTGTGGATGCTTTCCAGTGAAGAAACTTATTTCTTAAATGAACGTCTGGGGAAATATTTTTTCACAGAGGGTCCTCTGGAGTCCGAGTGGTGCTGGGTGCGTTACCGGGTCTCATTGCAGTCCTGCACAGAACGGGACTCTTTGCCGTTGCATACAGTTTTACTGGATGACGTAAATTCACCGTGGACACACGAGAATATGATGGTCCTGCAAAGAACCTCCTCCGCAGAGCAGTTCGATGTGTGGATGCGAATCCCCACGGTTCAGCGTTTCAATAAGGAATATCTGACCAATCGCAGTTTGCGTATGAAAGAGATTCTTTTGCGAAGAATGTCTTTGGCGCAACCGGAAGTTTTAAGTTTCCCGCAGGAATATTATTATACCTACGCCCAACTTGGTGCTCCACGTTTCCCGGTTTTTTCTGCAAAACAGAACTCACGCCGCGGAAGAGTGGCCTATGGGAATCTTCATCTTGATGGACCTGAAGTCTGGCCTCATTTCGCCTGGACGGCAATATTCTCCCGTTCTGAGTTGTCTTTGATGCATATCCAGAACTGGTGGAAAGAAAAACTGCTTAAAGAACAAAAAGAAAGACGAAAGGAAGCCGGTCAGTGATCGATAGATATACTCGCCCTGAAATGGGCCTTATTTGGGATGCAGATCAAAGATTTGGCAAGATGATGCAGGTTGAAGTGACCGTGGCGCAAGTGCAGGCGCAGTTGGGGTTGATTCCCAAAGTGGCGGCTAAGGCGATCACACAAAAAGCGCGCTTCAATGTAAAACGCATCAATGAAATTGAAAAAGAAACCAAGCACGACGTGATTGCCTTTGTCAGTAACGTTGCGGAAAATGTGGGTCCTCATGGAAAGTATGTCCACTTTGGGATGACTTCTTCGGATGTGTTGGACACCGCTTTCAGCTTGCAGGTTCGCGAGGCCGGACAGGTTCTGATGGCTTCTTTAAGCCGTTTGGAAAAATCCTTGTACCAGCTGGTGGTAAAACATGCGGAAACGTTGTGCGCAGGGCGCACTCACGGCATGTTTGCTGAACCCACGACTTTTGGTTTTAAAATGGCGGGATTTCTGACCGAGCTTCGTCGCAACAAAAAGCGTGTCAAAGAAGCTCTGGATAACATGAACATCTGCAAATTGAGCGGGGCTGTCGGAACCTATTCCAGTCAGTCGCCAAAGGTTGAAGCCTTGGTGGCTCGTAAGTTGAAATTGAAACCGGAACCCATCGCGACTCAGGTCATTCCCCGTGATCGTCATGCGGAAATGATTCTGGCTTTGGCAATGGTGGGTACAGGACTTGAAAGATTGGCTGTGGAGCTTCGTCATTTGCAGCGCAGTGATGTGGGGGAAGTGACAGAAGGTTTCACCAAAGGACAAAAAGGTTCTTCAGCGATGCCGCACAAGAAAAACCCCATCAGTGCGGAAAACATCACAGGTCTTTCGCGTTTGTTGCGTGGTTATGCGGTTTCTTCCATGGAGAACGTGGCGTTATGGCATGAGCGTGACATCAGTCATTCGTCAGTGGAGCGCGTGGTGTTTCCGGATGCTTTCATTGTTGCAGACTATGCTGTGCACCGTATGAGCGTCTTGCTGGATGGTTTGGAAGTTAATAAAAAACGCATGCTCGACAACATCGAAAGCTCGCAAGGGCAATTGTACAGCTCTCATGTTTTGTTGGCCCTGGTGGCTAAAGGCATGCGCCGTGAAGATGCCTATGTGTTGGTGCAGCGTCTTTGTCATTCCCTGGGTTTCGGTGAGCACTTGAAGGACAAGTTGATTACCAATGACGAAGCCCGCGAGTTGTTGAAGCCAAAGGAGATCGAAGAGATCTTCACTGGCAAGAAGCATAAGAAGTCCATCAAAGATATCGTGAAAAGAGTGAAAGCAAAATGACACGTTGGAATTTTATTCAAGAAGGTGACATTATCGACGTGGTGGCTCCGGGGTATCCGGTGCAACTTCCTGAAGTGGATGGTGCTCGTGATTTTCTACTGCGCTGGAAACTGCAGCCGCGCATTCCCAAGAATATTATTAAACCCCATTTTCTTCATGCCCACGAAGATGAAATGCGTTTTGCGTTTTTGAAGTCGGCGATTGAATCCAAGGATTCCCGGGTGATTTGGTGTTTGCGTGGCGGTTACGGCAGCAACCGTTTGTTGCCGATGCTGGCAAAACTTAAAAAGCCCAAAGAGGCAAAGTTGTTGATTGGTATCAGTGATATTACTTCCCTTCACACTTTTCTGATTCAAGAGTGGGGCTGGAGTACGCTGCATGCGCCATTGTTGGATCGCCTGGGGCGTGGTTTGGTTTCCCCTAAGCACGAAAAAGAATTGCATAAAATTCTTTTCGGCCAGGAAAAGAACATTGAGTTCAAAAAACTGAAGCCGTTGAATGATCAGGCACGTAACATAAAACTTCTAAAATCCCGCATTGTCGGTGGCAATCTTTCCGTGTTGCAAACCACTTTGGGAACTCCTTGGCAAATTGATGCCAGAAATTCCCTGTTGTTTTTGGAAGATGCGGGAGAGCGTGGCTACCGCATTGATAAAATGCTTGAGCATATGCGCCAGGCAGGGGCGTTGAAGCAATGCCGTGGTTTGATCCTGGGGGATTTTATCGGCGGTAAAGAGCCGGGAACGGATTCAGATAATTTTAAAAAGGTATTTAAACGTTGGTCGGAAGATCTTGATATCCCTGTGTTCCAGGGGTTGGAAGCCGGCCACGATGTTGTTCAGAGACCAGTTCCTTTCAACACTTCATGCGTTTTGCAACAGCAAAGCGGCAAGGTGCTGCTCTCAATTGATACAGGAGGAAAAGTATAATGAAATTTTCAGTTCTGGAAAAGAATCTGATCGCTAAACTTGAAGATCGAATTCGTGACACCACTCCCGGTGTAATGGTGCGCGCGTATCAGGGCGGTCGAATTATTTGTGACGTGGCTGTGGGGAATACCTATGCGTACTACGATTTGGCGAGTGTGACGAAGGTCATTTTCACTCAGCAAGCGATGATGTATGCATTTGAATTGGGTAAGTGGAATTTTGATAGCAAGGTTGTGGATTTTCTTCCGTGGTTTCAATCTCCGGATACAAAGATCACCGAGCTTTTGACTCATAGTTCGGGACTTCCTTGGTGGATGCCTTTCTATCAGGAAATCAATATGAATCAGTCTTTGGATAAGCGTCGCGAACAGCTGCGTGAGATTATCAAAGGTCTGAAAATTGAAAAATCAGAAACGGCTGTATATTCCGATGTCGGCTTTATGGTTTTGGGCTTTATCCTTGAAGTTATTTTTGAAAAACCTCTTTACGATGTCTGGGTGGATATTAAGAATAAATTCTACGCTGGTACGACGTTGGAGTTTCACCCGAATAACGTTTCCACAACCCGCCCTTCTTTGTTCGCACCTACTGAGGAATGCCCGGTTCGTAAGAAATTGGTTCAGGGAGAGGTTCATGATTTGAATTGCTGGTCTTTGGGTGGGGTCTCCACTCATGCGGGACTCTTTGGTAGCATTGATGATCTTGGCTGGTACTCGCTTCATTTGCGTTCTCAGCTTTTGGGGATTGCTCGCTATAGCATTCGCCAGAAAACGGCCCAACTGTTTGCAAAGCGCGCTTTGCCTGAGGGTAAGGGTGACTGGGCCATGGGTTACATGATGCCGACGCCGGGATCCGCAAGTTGCGGCAGTTATTTCTCTTTGGATTCCATTGGGCATACCGGATTCACCGGAACTTCTATTTGGTATGATCCAAAATTGGATATGAGTGTGAACGTCCTGTCGAACCGGGTTTTGTATGGCTCTGACAACAAGGCCTTTGCAAAATTGCGTTCGGAGATTCACAATTGGATTGTAGAAAATTATCGCCGTAGCGGAGTCTAAGGCAGGAGAGAAAATGGATTTGAAACCTGGTAGTCACATTCACTTGATGGGCATTTGCGGTACTGCGATGGCCTCTATGGCCGGTCTTTTGAAAGACCGTGGATTCAAAATTACAGGCAGTGATTCGAATCCGTATCCTCCAATGTCCACGCAGTTGGAAAGTTTGGGGATCACAATTCAAAAAGGATACAAAGCCGAGAACCTTCACCCGAAGCCTGATTTCGTTATTGTTGGGAACGTGATTTCCGCAAACAACGAAGAGGCTCAGGAGCTGGTAAAGCTGGGCGTGCCGTACACGTCTTTGCCTAAAGCGATGGGTGAGTTCATCATCGAAAATCGCGAAAGCATCGTGATCTCCGGAACCCATGGAAAAACCACAACGACGTCGATGATGTCGTGGGTTGCGGAAAATGCCGGTAAGAAACCGGGATTTTTGATTGGTGGTATTCCAAAAAATTTCTCGCAAAGTTTTAAGAATCCCGAAGGCAACTTGTTCGTGATTGAAGGCGATGAATACGACACCGCTTTCTTTGATAAAGTTCCTAAGTTTGTTCATTACAAACCAAAGCACGTGGTCCTGACTTCTGTGGAGTTCGATCACGCGGATATTTATAAAGATCTTCAGGCTGTGAAAGACTCTTTCGCCAAGCTTATGCATTTGATTCCGAAAGACGGGACTCTGCTTGCCTGTGCTGAAGATGCGAATGTGATGGAGTTGCGCAAACTTTGCAAAGCGACAAATTCATTCACTTATGGATTCCACGCTGACGCTGATTTTAAAGCCAAAGTGTTATTCCAAAATGAAAAAGGCGTGGGCTTTGAAGTTCACCATAAAGGTGAAATTCTGGGACCCTACAACATGCAGATCACAGGTGACTACAACATTCTGAATGCCACTGCTGTGGTTGCGATGTCAAAGTGCCTGGGCTTTTCAGAGAACAGAATCCAGATTGCCTTGGAATCTTTTGATGGTGTTAAACGTCGTCAGGAAATCCTGGGGGAGCCGAATGGCATCCTGGTGATCGAGGATTTTGCCCATCATCCAACGGCGGTTCGTGAGACCGTGAAGGGGATTCAGAAAAAATATCCAGGTCGTAAAGTCTTCTCGGTTTTTGAACCTAGAAGTGCAACGTCCCGTCGTAAAGTATTTCAAAAAGACTACGTCGAGGCCTTTAAAGGCTCCCACGAGGTCATGCTTGCCAAAGCCTTTGATCAATCCAAGATTGATGAAGAGAACCGCTTTTCGTCTCATGAATTGGTAAGTGACTTGAAAACTTCAGGCGTCACTGCAGAGGATTTCGATTCCGCTGATCAGATTGTGAGTGCATTAAAGTCCCGCGCCCACCGCGGCGATGTGATTTTGATCATGTCCAATGGGGGATTTGATGGGATCTATACCAAGCTGATGAAGACCTTGGAGTAAATTTTGATTATAAAAAAAAGCCCGGGAGACCGGGCTTTTTTGTTTCTATAATCCAGTGAATTTTATCGTCACGTTGGATGGCAGGAAGTAACCTTTGCGATCGCGCATGATAAAGACTGAAGTGTTGGGATCCGGTTCCAACAAAGTTCTAAGGCGTTTGATTGAAACGTAAATCAGATTGTCATGAACTTCAGGATTGTAGGCGTATCCCCAGACCTTCTCGATCAGATATGATTTTGAAAAGCGGTCGCCCGGATTATTTGCAAATAAATTCAGAAGATCAAACAGGATATGCTGATTTTTGAAATCCACATCTCCTTGAGTGCGGCTTTTCACTTTGAAAGCCATAGTGTCGATGGTGAGATCCGCAGAGTCCGCTTTATTGTGGTCTTTGATGAACTGACTCTTAACCTTTTGCAAGCGGTGAGGGGTGTCGCCGTCAATACCCTTCATTGCCAGAGATTTGTAAACGACAGCCTCACTGTGTTTCCCCAGCGCCTCATAAACCGAGGCCATGTGCACCAGAATGTACACATTCAAATAGTGCAAGGAGTACATCTGTGCTTTTTCGTAAGCTTTCCAAATGGCTTCCAGCGCGTCGTCGGCGCGTTTTTGACTTAGGAAAATATGACTTTTTAAAATCAGACAGCCTGTGTGGATTTCATCCAGCTTCAACTCTTTGGTCAGCAGCAGGGATTTGTCCAGGTACTTCAGGGCTTCAAGAGCATCTTGATTCATGGAAACCATCGCCAGCTCCTGAAGCAGTCGCGAAACTGTTTCCAAGTCCTGGTTTTGTGTGCACTCTTCCAGGGCTGTTAAAAAATATTCCTTGGCAGAAGCAAAATTTCCGACGGACATCTGCCATAGACCGATTACATGCAAAATACGCCCGTGTGTTTCTGTATTGGCCGGATCTTTTTCGTAGGCAAAGAGTTTTCTAAAGTAGGAATTATATTGGTCCAGTGTGCCCATTTCCGAGCTGGCCTGGATGAGATAACGAATTCCCACCAACCAGCTTTGTAAATCTCCAATGGCATCGGCCTCTGAGCATATCAGCTCAGAGTTTTCACATACCTGCGGGTAGTGACCACGCTGGTAGTTTAGTTTTGCCAAATTTAGATTTGCGGAGATTTCACTAAACATAGCGAAAGGTAATAGAGCCAGGTTCGGATTACGTCAAGATCTTACAGAAAGTGAAATCGGAAATCATTCCATTTTATGCGTTACATAAAACCGAACATTCAGGACCGGTTTTCTCAAATTGGGACAGAAAATAATCAGATTTAATTCCTCACTCTAAATATCCGATAAATGGACGTATTTAAAATGGAGAGAGAATGAAACAAGGTTCATGGTTTAAAGGTATCAAGGGTAAGTTGTTAGTGGCTGCACTTTGGCCTCCGGTGGGATTCGCAGTGCTGGGTTTTGTGGCATTTATGGGAGTGAGCTCTCTGAGTGGGATGTTGAACAAATCGTACACTGAAATGATTCCGAATGTGGAATCCCTGGGGCAAATCGAAGGAGGGCGCGCTCGCATCGGACAGTATCTTTGGGGCGCCTTGGCGAATCTTAACTTTGAGAAAAGACGCGATATCTATATCGAAAAGCTGGGACAGGCTCTGCAGGAGTATAAAGATTCAATTGCAAAGTATGAATCAGCTCCGTTTATGCCAGGTGAGGGCGATGTCTATCAACCTATGAAGGTCGGGCATGCAGCTTATGTTGCGAATGTCGAGGAGTTCATTAAGACACTGAAGTCTCCGACTCCTGAGAATTACGAGAAAGTTCGTGCCGCAGCGGCGGAAGGTACCTACCAAGCACAGTCGGTGCTAATCAAGAATACGACTTCAAAACTGAATAAAATGTATTCGGATGCGGTCGTTGCGAATAACCAATTTCAAAGAGCCGAGACTGAAAAAATCTTTAAATGGGTTGTTGGAATCGGTGTGCTTTGTGGACTGGGGGTTTTTGCGGGTCTGATGTTTATTGCATCTCGCTTAAGTAAAAATGTTTCTGAGGTTGTGCATCAGCTTTCAGACTCCTGCGGGCAAGTGAACTCGGCGATCACTCAGTTGACGGAAGCAGGGCAGGGTTTGTCGCAGTCTTCGACGACGTCGGCGGCTTCGCTTGAAGAAACTGTGGCGGCTCTGGAGGAAATGAGTTCCATGGTTTCCATGAATTCAGACAATGCGAAGCAAGCGGCGAGTTTGTCGCAGGCTTCACGTTCGGCGGCAGAGGATGGGGAGCAAGAGATGCAAAAACTTGTGACCTCGATGCATGGGATTTCCCAGTCTTCCAGAAAAATTGAAGAGATCATCAACGTCATTGACGATATCGCCTTCCAGACGAATCTGTTGGCATTGAATGCCGCGGTGGAAGCAGCCCGTGCTGGAGAGCAGGGGAAAGGATTTGCGGTTGTGGCGGAGGCGGTTCGCGGCCTGGCTCAGCGCTCGGCAGTGGCGGCTAAAGACATCAACGGTCTGATCAAGGACTCGGTGAATCAGGTTGAGGACGGATCGAAGATCGCTGACAAAGCGGGTGAGGTATTAAAAACGATCGTGAACTCGATTAAAAAGGTTTCCGATCTGAACAATGAAATCGCAGCGGCAAGTTCAGAACAAACAACGGGAATTCAACAAATCAGCAAAGCGATGAATCAGCTGGATCAAAGCGCTCAGGCAAATGCAGCGTCTTCAGAGGAAATTGCAGCCACGTCAGAAGAAATGTCATCCCAATCCAAACAGATGTACTCCGTGGTGATGGTGTTGTCAGACGTAGTCATTGGCGGGAAGACGGCTAATGCCGACGGAAATGAAGCTCCAGCGGTGGTGGCTGCTGCGCCGAAAGCAGAGAAAAAAACCACTCCGGCGAAAGTGGTTGCGAAGGTTCTGCCAATGAAGCCAGTGCAAAAAGCTGCTTCAAAAAAGGCAAACCATTCAGCAGAAGTAAAAGCCTCTGAAGTGATTCCCTTCGACGACGACACAAGAAAAGTAGGCTCCACCGACGGCTTCTAAAACGCCTAAAAGGCGCCTGCCGGTTTTTGGCAAATCAACGAGTTAAATTTAGTAAAGCTCAGTCGCAAGACTGGGCTTTTTCTTATTTATCCGGACCTTTTTCGGAAGTATAAATATTCTTCTTTTAAGGGCTCTTTCCATTAAAACCTTGTCTGTGGGATCAACCGACTGGTTAACCCATTTCAAAGTAAAGGAATGGGATTCATTAAGTATTTCGTCAGCAAGAATAGGGAAGTGCAATCTTCCTCTTCCAAGTTTCAAATTTAACGTGGAATAAGGATAGCTCTCGGCGCGGTCACAAAGCCTGGCTTCAACTGGATTTCGATAAACATACTTATAGACATTGGTTAAGTAGTGATTTTCATCGATTAAAGTGGGGTGAAAACGACGTCCCCAAAGTTGGTTTTCAATGTTTGCCTTCGAGTTAATACAACGGCTTGTATGACTCATAAGATAATTCATTGCCTCACTAAGATTTCCTTTTGGCGCACGAATAATGAGATGGAAGTGATTGTTCATCAGAACAAACGAAATGATCTCAATACTGTATGCATGTGAAATAAAGAATAAGTAGTCTTCGAAAATCGACCACACCTCCGGCATGGGAATTGGGAAGTAGTCGCGATTCCGGCAGCGGCCGGTGATGTGGAATGGGAGGTCTGTTGAGATTTGGCGATATAATCTGGGCATACTTAGATGGGAAGCAAAAATGAGTGCAGGGTGGGAGTGTGGAGCAATGCAAGGTAAAAGTGAATGTCTGGAATTCGGATGTTTGGCTTTTGGTGGGAAAGGCGGGAACCGGCTGGCGCCTTTTGGATGGGCGGTGCGTTAATTTGGATTTTCGGAGTGAAACGGGGGTGGGTCGTGCGGTAGGGTTTTCGCCTATGTCAGCGAATCTTACACCACTAATGAAGCAGTACTGGGACATTAAATCTGTTCACCAGGATAAAGTTCTCCTTTTCCGTATGGGCGACTTTTTTGAGATGTTCTTTGATGATGCGGTTAAAGCGGCTCCGGTATTGGGGATTGCTCTTACGCAAAGAAATAAAAAATCAGCCGACGAAACTCCGATGTGCGGTATGCCTCACCATTCTGTGGCGGGCCCCATCAACAAACTTCTTGCACACGGTTTTAAAGTTGCGATTTGTGATCAACTTGAGGATCCAAAAACAGCCAAGGGCATCGTTAAGCGTGGGGTGACTCGTGTTTTAACTCCTGGAATGGTTTACGACTCTGATACATTGGATGGCACGAAGCCACACTACCTGGTGAGCGTGGATCAAGACTCGATCAGCTTCCTTGATTCAACAACGGGTGAAGCCTTCTACTTTAAATCAAAAAACTCTCAAGAACTTTTGCGCTTTGTTCAGCTTTTGCCGGTGGCAGAAATTGTTATCGCAAAGGAGCATCAGGCACTGTTGGCAGGTTTAGAGCACATTTTGATCTCTCATCATGAAGAATTGATGGAGACTGAAAATGAGCTGCTGAAAAACGGCGCGCCGGCATCGGCTGCTCGTTTGTTAAGTTATGTTCGCCAATTGTCAGGGGAGGAGTCCTTAAAAACTCTTTCTCCATTTGTGGAAAGAGATCTTGAGCACCGTTTGGAAATTTCCAGCACGACGTTGCGTCACTTGGAAGTTTTCTCAACCTACAAAGGCGAAGGTCTTGGTAGCTTGTTTCATGCGATCAATCGCACTCAAACTTCAGCGGGCAGTCGTATGCTGCGCCAATGGTTAAGTTTCCCTCTTCGTGACATTAAAGCTATCGAAAATCGTTTGAACTCGGTCGAGTTCTGGCGCACCCACATGCTTGAATTGAAACGTGCCCGTCAAATCCTTGGGCAAATGGGTGATATCGAACGCCGTTTGGGAAAAATCTCACAACCTCAGTGTAACGGTCGTGATTTGCTGGCTCTCGCTGGCAGTGTTCACGCAGGTATCAGTGCTCTTGAGGTTTTCGTTCAAGCCAGTGGCTCGACGGCAAATTTCGATAACCTGCGCAATCTTGCGTATAAAATTGAAAGAACTTTGGTCGAAGATCCACCTTTGACAACGAAGCAAGGTTACTTGATTCGTACCGGTGTGACTGCTGAACTTGATGAATTGATCGAGCTTTCCACCAATGCGCAGGCCATGGTCGCGCGCATGGAAGCGGAAGAAAAAGAAAAAACCGGCATCACAAGTCTGAAGATCCGTTACAATAACGTTTTTGGTTATTACATCGAGATCACTAATACTCACAAAGACAAGGTGCCAGCGACTTATCAGCGCAAGCAAACTTTGACCAATGCGGAACGCTACTGCACTGATGAGTTGGTTGAGCTGGAAAGAAAAGTTCTTTCAGCGAACACCAAACGTGCAGATCTTGAGTTTGAGTTTTTCGAAGCGCTTCGTAAAGACATCCTGACTCAATGCCCGGCGCTTTTGACTTTGGCGCATGAATGCAGCGAGATGGACGTGATCTCAAGTCTGGCGTGGCTAAGTCTTGAAGAGAAATACGCACGCCCGCAATTTACAGAAAACGGGTCCTTACAGCTAAAAGCCAGCCGCCATCCGGTGGTCGAGCAAACTGTAAAAACAAATTTCGTAGCAAATGACATCGAACTTCACCCGCACTCGTGCTTGTTGTTAACCGGACCGAATATGGCCGGTAAATCGACATTGATGAGACAAGTGGCTTTGAATGCCATCATGGCACAAATGGGTTCCTTCGTTCCGGCTGATGAAGCAAAACTTCCAATCTTTGATGCGATCTTCACGCGTATCGGGGCCAGTGACCAGTTGTCTGAAGGTCTTTCAACTTTCATGGTTGAGATGACCGAGACTTCGGCGATGTTGAAAAATGCCACACAGAATTCTTTGGTAATTCTGGATGAGGTGGGTCGTGGTACCAGCACATTCGATGGAATGTGCTTGGCGCAATCCATCCTTGAGCATTTGTTGAGCGAAGTGAAGGCGTTAACATTCTTTGCAACTCACTATCACGAATTGACGTCCTTGGATCAAAGTTATGGTCAGATCACCAACTCCCACATGACTGTGGCTGAACGTAACGGCGAAATCCGGTTCCTTCATACTTTGGTGAAAGGTCCAGCTTTGAAATCCTATGGTGTTCAGGTGGCAGAGCTTGCTGGCTTGCCAGCGACAGTCACCAAGCGTGCTAAAAGCCTTTTGCGTGAGATTGAATCCAAACGTGTTCAAGCCAGCAGTCAGCTTTCACTTCTGGACCATGTTGAAGAAACACTTGAAGCAGCTTCACACGGCTCCGTGGAAGTTCCAGTGGTTCCTGAAGGTGTGAAATCTTTGATGGCGGAATTGCAAAAGTATCCATTGTTGCAATCAAGCCCTCTTGAAGTGATGAGCCAGGTTGCCAAGTGGAAAGAAATCGCTGAAAACACCAGCTTGCAATAGGTCCGGAATTGGCTGATCATTTTAGGTATGGCAGCCAAGACGTTTCTCTCCAGTGAACAGCTGGTTCAAGCTCAGGAAATTCTAAATCCACCTTTAATGACACCTGATGGAGATGTCCGTCAGGTGTTTTGTTTTTTCAGCCAGAATTTTTCAATGTGGCTCGGGGCCAAGCTCGAAGAAACTTTAAAAGCCAATCCCTCCTGGCGCGATACACATCCTATTATGCTGGGTTCCTGGGCGCGGGGTGAATTAAGTCCAAAATCAGATATCGATATTTTATTCTGTGGCGACGAAGATAAAGTCCGTGAATTCACCACTCAGTTGCAGGAACAGGGGTTAAAACTTCGTTACCGCATGCCTGCCAATCCGGAAGATTGGACTGAGGGAGTGGAAGCATTTGATGTATTGGCTCTTTTGAAAGCCAAGCCAATGACTCCTGAGGGTGCCCGCAAACTTTTTGAACAGCAAAAAAGAATCTGGTCCAGAAAAAACATGTACCGTAAGGGCCTGTTGAAAGCAGTCAAAGAAGAACGCAAAGCCCGCGAAATCAGATTTGATTCCATCACGAACTATCTGGAGCCTAATATTAAATACGGAGCCGGTGGTTTGCGCGATCTGGAGCAGGGGTTGCAAATTTACGAACTGTTCGCGGAGCGCTTCACAAATCCCGGCCATGCCCTGAATGTTTTAAACTACTATCGGGATTATTTGCTGAGCTTAAGGCAAAAGCTTCACCTTGAAGGTCATGGCGATATCCTTTCCAGTTCCGTGCAGTTTGACCTGGGTAAGTGGATGGGATTTAAATCCCATAAGGATTTCATGCGCAGTCTGCAGCGCGGGTTGTCCCGTGTGAATTTCTATTCAGACTGGATCATCGCGGTTGCTGATGCACCAGAGGAAGTTCTAAAGAAAATTGAACGTTCAGAATTCTATAAACCCGGTGACTTGTTTTCAGCACTTGAAAGAAACTCCAGTGTTTTGATGCAAAAGAAAGTGCGCGAGGGGTTGGATAATCTTATTCCGGTGACGCAGCTTAAGAAGCTGGGAAAGCTTCGCGGTCAGGAATTGAA
The DNA here is from genome assembly GCF_037996765.1 of Bdellovibrio sp. GT3. Classification (NCBI taxonomy): domain Bacteria; kingdom Pseudomonadati; phylum Bdellovibrionota; class Bdellovibrionia; order Bdellovibrionales; family Pseudobdellovibrionaceae; genus Bdellovibrio; species Bdellovibrio sp. GT3. The sequence goes on from NZ_JBBNAD010000004.1 coordinate 985,182, forward strand.
CAATGTTCTTGATGTGAAGGCAAAAGACGAATTCATATTCAGTGTTTTTCGCTCACGTTTGATTGATCGTCTGGTGCCCGAAATCACCCGCCTGGTGGGGTATGTTCAGCATGATCAATATCATCGCTACACCGCGGACTCGCATATTTTGCAAGCTTGCCGCGAGATCAAGCGTGTCTATGCCAAACCCAAAGAGCTGGGACCTTTGCAACAGATTGCAAAAGAGCTGACCAGTTATGACTGGCAGATTTTGACCTGGACGTGCATGTATCACGATCTAGCCAAGGGGCTTGATAGTGGAGACCATGCAGAGGTCGGAACTGATATCGTGGTGCGGGATTTCAAAACCTTTGGCTTTACAAAAAAAATGACCGACGACGTGAAGTGGATGGTGAAAAATCATTTGGAACTGTCGCAGGCCGCATTCCGCAAAAACTCCAAGGACCCGCGCGTATGGCAGGAGCTGCACGATAAGGGTGTCGAGAAAAGCGCACTGAAGCGTCTTGCGATCTTTACAGCGGTTGATATTCGCGCCACCAATCCCGAAGCCTGGAATGAGTGGAAGGGGCGCCTGCTGGCGGAGCTTGTGGAAAATCTGGAAAGTAAAAGAGCACAGGATTACTTTACCTTCCGCACGCTTAAAGCAGAAAAACATCTGCATATTTCCGAAGAGATCTACGAGGAGCTGGGGCCGGTTCTGGTGGACAGCCTTTCCATGAAAGATCTTGTTGAGGATTTAAAAAAAGCAGAGGACTCGGCAGAATCTTTGCCTCCTAAAATTATTCAGACAAAGCGGGGTGAAATCTGGATTCGCCTGCACCAGAAGCGCGATCGCAAGGGTGTTCTTGCGGATTACGTGGGGCAATTTTATTCGTTGGGATTGGGGATTCGTCATGCCTCCATTCATACTTTGCCCAAAGTTGGGGTGTATGACTGGTTTCAAATTACTTCACAGAAGAATCTAAAAACTTTGGAGCAACTTCTAAAAAGCTCCCAGCTGAAAGATAAAGAAATTCCCGCAGTGAAATTTGACAGCATTCAGATTATGAGTGCCCACGACAAGGAATGGGTGATCAGTTTCCGTGGACCAGATCAGGCGGGGTTGCTTGCGGCAGCGGCGAAAGCTTTGAGTGAATTGAACGTCAGTATTAAATCCGCTCGCGTGCACACGTGGGGCCGTCAGGTGGATGATATTTTTATTTTAAAAGCCCAGGGTGAACCAAAGGAGCTGCTGCGCTCTCTTCATGAGAAATTCAATCTCCCGCAGGAGTGATTAACTGACTGCGGGCTTGGAGTTTCGTCCCAGCCAGAACGCCAATAGAGCAACAAGAGTTCCTACGCTGAGCACGATGCAGACGCCATGCCATTGCCCTGCATTCCATGCATAGGATCCCAGAAGCGATCCCAGTGCTCCGCCCATAAAATAAGAAAACATGTAAACAGTATTTAAACGACTGCGAGCATCTGCGCGAAGTGCAAAGACCCGGGTTTGATTTCCAATATGAGCTGCCTGAATACCAAAGTCCAAAATGAATATGCCGATAATAAGGCCGATCAAACTTGCGCCGGATCCCCAAAGAATCAGTACTGAAAGAGCCAGAACACCAAGTCCGATCGCAACACCTGTGCGTGCTCCTTTTTTATCTGATACCCGGCCGACAACGGGAGCAGCCATGGCTCCAGCGGCTCCTAATAAACCAAACAAGCCCACTTCCTTGGCGCCCATCCCAAAATGCGGAGAAGACAGCAGAAAGATCAATGTGGCCCAGATAGAACTAAAAACACCGAAAATCATAGCCCCCACGACAGCGGACTCGCGCAGGATGGGTTCTTCCTTAATCAGTTTACCGATGGATTTGATCAATCCTGCGTAAGATCCCGTGTAGGTGACCTCACTGGCAGGTAAAATGAAGTACAATCCAGCAGCGAGGATCACCATTAAAACGGCAGCGAAATAAAAGACCACGCGCCAGCCGAAAAGATCACCAATAAAACCTGCCAGTGTTCGTGAGCACAGAATGCCGATCAGCAGCCCGCTCATAATAATGCCAATAACTTTTCCGCGGTTTTCATTGCTGGCGAGGTGGGCGGCAAAAGGGATGATCAACTGTGGGACCATCGTAAATAGTCCAATCAACAAACTTGCGATCACCATGACCCATAAACTGTGGGCCGTCGCCGCCAGAATCAATGCCGCTGTCACCGCAAGGGACGTGATGACGATAAGCTTGCGTCGCTCAAACATGTCGCCCAGGGGAACCAGAAATAGCATCCCCAAGGCGTAGCCAACTTGGGTGAGTGTCGGAATGATGCCGACCTCTTTGACTGTGACGCCGAAGTCTTTTTGCAACTCTGCCAGCAAGGGTTGGTTGTAGTAAAGATTCGCAACGCTTAAGCCTGTGGCGATGGCCATGATCCAGACGGTGGTTGCAGACAGTTTGTTTTGAGATGTTGAATCAGACATAGGTGCAAGCTCGCTCATGAAGGGAAAAGTAAAACACCCACTTTTTGGGTGGGTGTCTTTAAGTGACTAGTTCGATTTTTTCTTAGGGGCGCCAGTGATCCCTGTGTGGTTGCGCCAGTTGTATGTTGGGTCAGTTTTGGTTCTGTTGTGCCAAGCTTCCCATTTCTTTTTAGGGAGCTTGTGGGATACATTTCCTTTTTCGTCGAAGATATCTGGATCTTTGCCAACTAGAAATTCAAGTACGGATTTCATGATACCCATGTGCGCTGCTCCTTAAAATAATACAGGAGCCAGTATAAAACAGGATCTCCCATGGGGGAATAGGAAATCCTGCTGATTAATGCATTGTATTAAGAGCGTGGATTTGCACAAACGTCGATGATATCCAGACCGCGTTCTTCAGAAACTTTACCTGCGCCTTTGTAGTGGTTAAAGCATTGTTGTGCAGCCACACGGTAGGCGTCTTCATAGCTTTGAGCTTGTTTTTTGATCTCGAAGGATTGTCCAGAAAGCTTGTATTTAAACGTATATTCCTTTTGGACTGCATCTTTAGAGATCCAGGCAAAAGAGCTGCAAGAGTAAGCTAGTACGAAGATAGTTAAAAGTGCTTTCATAAATCCCCCTTGAGATTCGTTATTGTCTTGTTACTGATAGGTAAAGCACGGGGCGTGCCAGAGGATTGCGCATATAGCCTAAAAATACCTTGGTAAGTATCTGAAATCCCTGATCTAATTGGTCTCAATTTGAACCATGCCGGGACCCTGTTCAGAAGTGAGACGGGTGACGTGAATGGTGCAACCCATGTTAACGGACTAGACAGGGAGATCGCGGCTTATGAGAAGCTTTTGGAAGCAGTTATTTGTAGCTGTTGTATTGGTATTTACGGGTACAGCGGCCTCGGCCCAAACTATCGTGATTACTGACATTGATGATACGGTTCGTCCCCAGTACGTGCAGGACCTCTCGGATTCTGCCAAGTACGTATTCGACAAAGACAGCCTGTTTTTGGGAATGAGTGAACTTTTGAATGTGGTCGCCAAGGACGCCGAGGCTCGGGTATTTTATGTGACCCGTGCACCGGAATGGTTGTTGGGAAATACCCACCGGGAGTCTTTGGCCAGAGGTCGATTTCCAGGGGGAGTTTATTTCCCGCGCACGGTGCATTCCAAGGATAAGCACAAATACAAGGTCATAGAGGAGATCATCGACAAGACCCGTCCTGCTGACGTGATCATGCTGGGGGACAATGGCGAGGCGGATCCTGGCGTCTATAACACCATGTCGATGATGTATCCTGGGGTCCGCTTTCATCAATACATCCGCAACGCCTATAACACCCCTAAGTACGGTGGTGAGGGAACTTCGCTTTACCTGGGACAGCAGTTTTTCGTGACTCCCATTGAGGTCGCTTTGGATCTGCAAAGACGGGGTTTTTTGAAAAATTCTTCAGTCCGGTCTTTAGTTGATTCCTTGGTACCCCGAATTGTGGCAGAAAAGGGGAAACCCAAGCGAGGCGTGATGGCATTTCCCTACTTTGTGACATGCCGGGATTTTTACTGGTCATGGGATCAGGAAATTTCTGTTTACCCTTCGCTTTTGGATCTTAAAGCGAAGATTGAAAAACGCTGCAATAATTAATGATTTTAAAGTACCAGTTACCGCAAGTTTACCAAAACCTTCTGCCTCGTGAAATCCTGCAGTTCGAACCCCAGGAAACGAAGGCGACTTGCGATACTTGTGCAATGTCACGACCTCGCGAAAAGGGCACGATCCACTATCGCGAGGATTTGAAGTGCTGCACTTTTCATCCGTTCATTCCTAACTTCATGGTAGGAGCGTTGTTCAACGATCCTAATGCCACTGAAGCTCATCGTATCTTCCGCGCTAAAATGGCCAATCGTGAATACGCTTTGCCAATTGGAATGGTAGCACCCGTAAAATTCCAGGTCGCCTTCAATAACCGTGAAGAGGGCGATTTTGGTCAGCGCGAAGACTGGCTGTGCCCGTACTACAACAAAGAAAAATCAAACTGCAACGTGTGGAGAAACCGCGGCGTTGTGTGCACGACGTTCTTCTGTAAAAGCTCTTACGGCGATCGTGGTATTGAATTCTGGGATCACCTGAATAATTACCTTTGGTATGTCGAGCTGGCGCTTTTGGAAGAAGCCCTGGTGATGCTTGATTTTTCACCACGTCAAACAATGCAGTTATTGGATTATCACAACCGCACGGACGGCACAGCGGCTGAGAAAAAGTCCTGGAGCATGGACGAAAAGAAGCACAAAGAGCTTTGGAATGGCTATCACGAGGATCAGGAAGGTTTTTACAAAAAATGCTTTGAGATCGTGTCAAACTTGGATAAAAAAGCCTTCCACGAAATGATCGGGGAGCAAGGTCAATCCTTAGAGGAGACTTTGTTTGAGATCATCCCAACGTTGAAAGTGATTTAAGATGTCTACAATCCAGGAACGCCAAGCAAAAATCATCTCTGACTTTTCTGCCTTTACGGATTGGGAAGACCGCTATAAAAAAATCATCGAAATGGGCAAGTCACTTCCTGCAATGCCTGAAGAATTCAAAACAGAGCAAAACATCGTAAAGGGCTGTCAGTCTCAAGTGTGGCTGCATGCTGCGATGACTGAAGACGGCAAGATGAACCTGGTTGGTGATAGCGACGCATTGATCGTTAAGGGTCTTGTGGCGCTGTTGTTGAAGGTCTACTCGGGCGCAACGCCTAATGAAGTTTTGATGACACCTCCGGAGTTTTTACGAGCTTTGGGTTTCGAAGGCAATCTTTCTCCAAGTCGTGCGAATGGTCTGCATTCCATGTTAAAGCAAATCAAGCTTTACGCGACAGCGTTTGATTACATGTTGAAATTAAAAAAGTAGTTTGCAGTCTGATTTTTAATCGTAAATATTGCGCGTTCTTCATTTCCACATCCGATTCGGATGCGGCAGCGCAGTGGGAATGGCGAACACTATTCCATTCAATCCGACAAACTTTCTTCTGAACACGGTGAATTCGACGGTGAGTTCTATGCGCACAAATGTTCTATTTTTGGTTATTGAAAATGGCCCAAATTGATTCATTTAAATGCGACCATGTTTATCCGATAAGTTCGTGATGAAAACTGGATTTGAACTAGTGTCTTTATCTGTAAAATATCCGTTTCAAAAGGTCTGGGCATTGAAGGACGTGAGTCTAACGATTTCACCCGGAACTTTTACCGTTGTACTTGGTGCAAATGGAAGTGGAAAATCTACTCTTATTAAGTGTCTCGCTGGCTCACAGCGGTGGACCCAAGGAACTTTGAGTTTGGACGGACGATCAAGGGCAGTCGACAATACGAATTTCAATGCACAACAGATATTGGTATCTGAAGATATCATTCTACCAGACTTCACAATAGCAAGATTGGTGCATACCTATCAAAAAATCTGGACCGATTTTGATCAATCAACTTTCGAGAGAATTATGAAATACAGTAATCTTGCGAGAGATAAAACTCCTAAAGAATTATCACGGGGTCAGAGAGTTTTATTACAGTTTGGGTTAGCCTTAGGAACTCAGGTTCCGATCATACTGGTGGATGAGGTGACTGCGACATTGGATCCTTTTGTGAGGAGAAAAGTAGTCGAGGAGTTAGATCAACACGCAAGACGTTCCGGTACTGTTGTGATGGCTACCAATATTGCATCTGAGACCCAGCACGTAAACTCACAATTAGTTTTGATAAACAATGGAATAGTATTTAAGACAGGTGAGCATCATCAAATCAGGCAGCAATTCGTTAAAAAATATTTTGAAAATTCAAAAGTAGATAATATGAACCCACTTTGGGTCGAAGTGAGTAGAGATGATGAAGGAATTTTTGCGGTAACGGAGCGCGAATCTAAGGAGGGTGGAGATTCTGCTCTAGTAACGCTCGAGGAGATGTTCACCTACCTTGTTGAAAAGGCAAAGAGATGATTTATTTCATTTTTCAACGAATGAAAAACGTCTGGCTCGCTATGTTGATAGTAGTTGGTCTTTCGCACGCTGTGCATTCAATCTCAACTGCGTTTGATGTTTTTGGAGTCATCGGTGTGATGATTTGCATTTCAGTGAGCTCGCCAACTAATTGGCTGCTAGTCTTGCCGTATTCGCGTAGAAAGATTATGGGATGGTTTGCACTGGACTCGTTGGTTGCGACGCTTTCAGCGGTTCTTTTTTCAGCACTTATTGCAATTCCATTTAATCTTTTCCCGGTTGATAAAGAGTGGGATGACTCCTGGCCTCAGTATTTTACGTGGGGAAGTGTTTTCTTATTTTGCGGACTGGCGCGATTTAGCTTGCCTATTAAGCACCAAGGTCCATTGAACTATTCTAATATCCTCAGAAAGCGTCTAATTTGGGTAAGTTCGATTGTAGGAATTGGGGGAGTGTTGCTCTTTTACTTTGGCAAGCAGCCGTTGTTCTGGCTCACCTTGTCTTTGTTGTTTGTAATCGTTGTCCCATTGATAAGTTATCAAGGGCTTGTTCCTCCTTCATTTTCGTTAAAGCGGTTTCGTAATCGGACTGCTGGCGTTTTTATTAGTTTATTGATTGCGATTGGATGTTACGGACTTTGGATGATTTACATTTCGCCTGTGAATAAATATAGTGAATTGGTCTTGGGGATGATGGGAGATTTACGCGTTCCAATTTCGGAGCCAAGAGCGTTGGAGTTACTTAAACACCCGAGTGTGGGTGAATCCAAATATTCACTTTATCTGAATGAAAGTTTCGGATCTGGGCTAACACTTGTTGATGTTAAAGCAAAGGCAGAAAAGTGTAACCATGCGGATTGTTTTGCTCTAGCTACAGTGATGTCGCGTTCTTTCAAGGAAGGAGATAGACTTGAAATTTTTGCGGCTATTCTAGGACGATGTGGACTTAAACAAAGCCCATCAACATATGTTTACTGTAATACTAAAATCGAAGAGAAATACGTTGATGAGTTGTTTAATGTACTTGCCAAATCATCTGCCATAGAGGCCTGGTTGCAATCGGACAACGTTAATAAAAGGTTCGCGGCACTTCGATGTCTGGAGTCCATTGGTGCCAGCATAATTCAAATGAAAGAGATCGATTCGATCATTGAAAAATATAATGATATTTCCTCTTTTGAAGCAAATAGACTGATTTCCTTTCATCAACCACGGAAGTTAATTTTTCAAGCTAAGTGCAAAATCGATAAAACAGATCTCCTTTGTGCAGAAAAGGCCGATTTTTGGATATCAACAAAAGATTCAAAAGACCATCGCGACTAGATATTTGTTTGTAAACTGCCCAATTCATTGCAGATACATCATTTCTGCACCCGCTACGGGTGCGGCAGCGCGCATTGTTTGTGCACCGCAAATATTCAGAAAATGCTTCCCTATTTCATTTTACAGTCTTCAACGTCTTTCGCGCTGACAGTAACTCCCTCGACTGATTTACCTGCCATCAACGGATCCACACAGTCTTTCCAGAGTTTCTTTTTGGCGTTACGATCGCCGCCGACGAAGCCCGCAGCTTCGCAAGCTGATTTTACTTTCTGACAAGGTCCGGTTTTGCCACCGTGTCCTTGGCCGCCACCAAATCCTCCGGGATTTGCGTTCGCAGTCACAGTTCCAAACAATGCAAGAGTGATGAGTAGTGTTTTCATATTTCCTCTGAAATTAAAAAGGCAATCCGAAGTGGATTGCCTTTTTGTTGATTGCTAGACAGTCGAACCAAAGGTTCGCCCCACTATACAGTAGCGTGAACTCTGTGAGTGTCGTCCATGTCGTCAAGGTAGTTCAGGAATTCTTCAACGTCTTTTCTTTGGGCGTCGTTAAGTTCCGTGATGTTTTTAGCTTTGTAAGACAATTCTGATTTAGTGACTTTCCAACCGCGCTTGATCAAAGCATCACGAACAGAATCAAGATCTGTAGAGCCCGTGTAGAACTCGTAAGAGCCTTCGTCTTCGCCAGGGCCTACTTCGTTGGCGCCTGCTTCGATAGCTTCTTCATCTGGATCGAATGTTCCAGGTTTAGTGCCTTCCAAAAGACCCACGTGTTCAAACATCCAAGCAACGGAACCAGTCTCACCCATATTGCCTTCATGAGATTTGAAAGCGTGGCGCATGTCTGGAGCTGTTCTGTGTTTGTTGTCTGTTTGGCATTCTACGATCACGCCGACGCCATGAGGGCCGTAGCCTTCGTACATCAACTCTTCGATGATCTTGCCGTCATCAAGAAGGCCTGCGCCTTTTTTGATCGCACGATCGATTGTATCATTCGGGCAGGATACTTTTTTAGCAGCATCGATTGCCAGACGAAGACGAGCGTTGGCTGCCGGATCTGGGCCTCCAACTTTGGCTGCGACTTGAATCTCACGCGCCAATTTTGTGAATATTTGACCCTTTTGTTGGGCTTTCTCTACTTTACCTGCGGTTTTCCATGATTTTCCCATGGTTGAATTTCACCAAATCACGAAGTATTTGGCAAGCGAGGGAGCTGCATGTAAAACGCTTCCTATGTTGACCTTTGATATTGCCGATGTTTGGACCAAAATTAATCAGATTGAGCAGTCATGTGAGGAGGCCTTTAAGCTAAAGACCCCTTATTTGGCGCCCAGGGATCCAAATCGCGATATTGACTTGCTGCATCCAAAATACCACCCTCCCAAAAAGGGATTTTCGACCATCGAAGGCCAGGCTCGTATGCTTCATGACCTGGCCAGTATCGAGCTTCAAGCCATGGAGTTGGGGGTGCGCACACTTTCCGAATTCCCTGACGCCCCTGAGGGTTTTAAAGAAGAGCTGATTGCGGTGACGGTTTCCGAAGCCCAGCATTTGCGCATGTGCCTTGAAGGCATCGAAGCCCTGGGGTTTAAGTGGGGAGACTGGCCAGTGCATGCAGCTCTTTGGTATGCCGTAGCGCCCGAGGATACTCTGTTGGATCGAATCTTGATCGTACATCGTTATCTGGAAGGCAGTGGTCTGGATGCAGGTGACACCTTGATTCGTCGCCTGGAAGGAACTTCCGGCAAAGAGAGTATTCAAAAAATCGTGAAGCAAATCAATTTTGAAGAGATCGGTCACGTGGACTTCGGTTCGCGTTGGTATCGCGAGATTTGCCGTCTAAATAAAATCGACTCAACTGTGGATTTTCCAAAGCGTATGGATGATCTTCGTCATCGTCTGCCTAAGCGTGTGGAGCCGATCAACCGCATTCTGCGCGGAAAAGCGGGTTTCACTGATGAAGAAATTCAGTATTACGAAAATCTGCGGTTGGATTTTATCAATCCCCTGGCTGTATCTACACAACGTTAACATGAATTCAGAATGCATTTCGATGGTCTTTGTTGATTGAAACAATGACTTTCACTTCGAGGACGGTACACTTTAGAAATGAAAAGTGTGTTCATCCTTGTTTGCTGCATTCTTCTGACATCGGTTTTCTCAATACCGACCCGAGCAGCTCCGGCTCGTACCACGCAGGTGTCTCAAGCTTGTGAGAGAAACTATACTTTTGGTTTGATCACCGTTCCACCAATTTACTTTGTGCAGTCCGGAAAGAAAAGTGGCCTGGGTTATGAGTTTTCAATTGAGGCCATGCGCAGGCTGGAATGTCGATTCACGGAAAAAGTGGGGGTTGTTTCGGCTTTGATGAATTCATTTACCAATAACAGATTGGACTTTCTAGGGCCTCTGACTGACAAAGTTGCATTTAAGAATTCGGAATTCATCGGACTCTGGAATGCACCAAGAATATTGGTAATAAAAAAAGCAAATATAGATGTGAAGGCGAAAAATCTTGAGGCCTATATTTTTGATTCGAAGCTGGTCTTTGGTACTCTTATCGGCGGGAACATTTATTACCATGAAGAAGAAATCAATACTCTAAGGAAAAGCAATCGCGTACGTCCCTATGCAGGTGGAGAAGATATCGTTAGAGCTTTGCGGGCGGGAAAAGTCCAAGCCCTTATTGCGGGTCCTTACATTCTTGGACACTACTTTGATAAAAAAGAGCTCGCTGAAGATTATGTTCAAATCCAAGGGAACGGAAATCCATTGGAATGGGGATTTCATCTTTCAACGACACGACTGAATAGCGACGAGCGGGGTCGGTTGAGAAATGCTTTCTTGAAAATGAAGGAAGATGGAACAGCTGAGCGGATTCAAAGTAAATACAAGCAATTTGAATTTCAGGATCGGGAATAGCCGGAATAACTGTGGATGTTTGACATTCAGCAAAATACATCTACCATACAGGTATGACCGGTATTTTAATGAACGTGTTTTCACTTCTATTCACCGTGAATGTGTCGCTGGCGCAGGATTCTCTGCCGCAGAAAAGCACTTGCGAAAAGCGTTACGTTATTTCATTTCAAGATGATGCCCCGGGTTTCTTTATTGATAAGAATAATAAGAAGAACGGAACTGCTTACGAACTTTTGTTGGAAATTGTTCGTCGTCTTGGTTGTAAATCCACGGAACAGGTAAATTCCTATCTGATCGCTCGCGAAAATATGGTCAGAAATAAAATTGATATCTATGCACTGGGAACACCTGACGATAGATTCGCGAAATCCGCCGAGTTTGTGGAGATGTACCGAATTCCCAGATATTTGGTGGTGAATAAGAGATATGTAAGTGGCGAAGCCACTATTGAAAGTGTTCTTGCGAATCCCAAGGTTAGCTTTGGAAATGTGCTCGAGGGGCGACTGTTTATTAAGGAATTGGAAATGAAAGCCCTGGTCGCTAAGCATCGTTTGCGGGAGTATCCGGGGCCGGGCTTGGTGTTTAAGGCGCTTTTGGATGGGCGCATTCAGGCAACGTTCAGTTCCCCGGCATTTAATTATTATTATCTGACGACGGAGAATCGAATGCAGGACTTTTACTCCATTGAGGACGTTAAAGGCGAGCCGATTATTTCTGGATTTCATCTTTCGAAGAAAAGACTGTCAGAAAAGGAAAGAGCTGAGATCCGTAAAATTATCACGGATATTCGTCAGGACGGCACACTTGCAAAGATCGTGAAGAAATATGTGAACTCTGAGGATTTAAAGCACTATCAGCCGCTGACTCAGTAACCGTAGATATCACGGTTAGAACAATTCCAGATATTCTTCATCTGGTTGCCGCGGATCTTGAAAGTTTCAGCCAATAAGAAACACTCAGGACGGGAGTTCAGCAGGCGCTGTTTGTTGTCGCTCCAGCAATACCATCTCATATCGTCAGCATTTTCCGGATCGGGATTGCGGTCGGCAAAATAGTCACAAATGTCCGGAGACAGGACCGTCTTGTTTTGAGTGAGGCAGCTCCACTCCTGACCCAATTGATATTGGCTGCTGGTTTCCGCTTTCAATATGCAAGAAGGCAGTCCTGGCGTGATTAACAGTGAGTATTTGTATTGATTTAATACTTCACGGGCACTCATGAAGACGCGTGCCTTCAGAAGCGGATCTGCTGTTTTTAAAACCATTTCCAGAAAGTCCATGTCCTCAAGGCGCCAGAAAGGTTTCATGACCTGCAACGCAATCGTGCGTTCATACTCCTTGTCGGGGGAGGCGATTTTGGTAAATAGAAACGTCCTGGTGTCCTCGTTGAGCTCTGAATAACAACCCAATGTCAGCATGAAATAAGGGGACCTCGCAGACAGTTCACGCAGGCGCAGGAAAGACATGTTTTGAAAGCCCGGCTCGTCGCGGATGATGCCGCAAATCTGGCGAACTTTGGCGTAGTTCATAGTTTGACCATAGGCTTTATCCAAAAGCATACGAACTTGCATGTCGCGGGAAAAAGGATCTACAAGGCCCAGGCTTGCAGAGACTTGCATGACATCATGCTGGATGGTGACAAGCTCTGTGTTGTTGGCTTTAATTTTTGCCAGGGATTTTTTAATAATGTCTTTGCTGACGGAGTCAATTTGCCCGGCAATGGTGTCACCGTAAGAAAGCTGGCTCGCAAGAGAGTCAAAGAAAGTGGTGACTTTGTTTTCCTGGGCAATTTGAACGACGGCTTTGCTTTGTGTTGCTTTGTCGTCCGAGCGAAGTGCGCAGTATAATCCACGGTCTTCGGGAGTTACCGCTTTCCAGGGAGTGGTCTCACGGAAAGACTGTCCCTTGAAGGCCGCCGCCAATTTTGCATTTGGAGCAGACGAGAGGTTGTCCAGGTGAGAGTTGTAGTTGCCAACGCTTTTTAAATATCGATTCAAAATAGGTGCTGCATATTTACCCAAAGGACCGGTGCTGTAGAATCCATAGAGTTTTGTCGTGTCAGGGAATATTGAAGCAAATCTCTTTTCAAGACTGAATCCCTGTTGGGCATAGCGCGATGCCACGACTTGCTCTGCAAAGTCCAAGGGAATGCCGTCGTTCAACAGAACATTCAGGTATTGATCAATAGTGCGGTGATCTCTTTTTTGAGACGCCAATGTGTTGCACCCCATCAGGAAGACTTCCTTGGGATTTTTCAGGATCCCCGGGCAGGAGTTGTCGCAACTGGATTTTTCCATTTGTGCTATGTCGATGGTTTGCGAAGTTCCTTCGCCAAAAAACAATCCACCAAAATGACCCGAGATCAAAAGGACATCGCATTGGATGCCACTTCTGCAGGCCTGCTGAAACCAGCGGGGGTCTTTGTTGTCAGGTACAAGTTCTACGAATTTGAAACCCTGCTTGGTTAGAGCTGCTGCAAAGGTGGCGATTTCATCGTTGGAATTAAGAGTCATGCTGCAAAATGTTTTCGCAGCATGAGCCGTTGAGCTCACGAGTAAAGCAGTCAATATCAACGTTTTTACCAGTGAATTGAGTTTCATATTGATTATTTGGAAGCGGTTTTGATGGTGCACGTATAGTTAGTGGGTGTGCCGCCAAATTGCAGTTTTCTGCATTCAATCGTTGAGTTTGTGGCATCAACTGATGTGACTTTGATAGCAGGGTAATCAGACTGATCGATTGAGATGCTGGAATTGCCTTGGGAAGATGCTAAAAGGGATTCTGTCAATATGGCTGCATTGCTGTTGCTGTAGCCTTCAAGTGTCACCTCTGCGCCGAAAGCTGATGAAGCGAGAAATGAAATGGTTAAAGCCAATGCGATTGTTTTCATATTACGAACTCCTTAATTTTAAGTCTAAAAAGGGGGCTCTTTATCACTTGCAATTAAGGTGCTGGAATGTGCTGGAATAGGCTTGATTTGATAGCTTTTGTACTGTCAAAGATGCCCAGAAAGGGCACCCTGTTTTTGGATCCTAATCCAGACTCTCGTCTTCCTCAAGGAAGCGCCATTTACCCTCTGGAAGCTTACCCAGGCGGATATTCCCGATACGCACACGTTTTAGCCCCGTGACCTTAAGGCCCACAGCCTCACACATACGGCGAATCTGGCGTTTCTTACCTTCCTTAAGAACAAAGCGCAGCTGATCGGCATTGATCCACTCTACGATGGCAGGTTTTAACTCTTTGCCATCCAGGGAGAGGCCGTGCCGAAGAAGTTTTAATCTATCCTCAGGCAATTGTCCTTGAACGCGAACGATGTACTCTTTTTCAAGCTTCGTTTCTTCGTTGATGATCTTTTTGGCGATACGACCATCCTGCGTGAATAGCAAGAGCCCCTGGGAGTCGATATCAAGGCGGCCTGCGACCGCAATCCCTTTAAGGTGTTCGGGCTTCAGGCGTTGTTTTGATTCGCCAAATTGGTTCTCCTGAGTGATCAGGCGGATCGCAGGAATGTATTGTGGTTCAGGCTGAGCGGAAACGTAACCTACGGGCTTGTTTAAAAGAATCGTGGCCAGGCGTTTTTGTTGTTTTAGCGCCTCGGCTTCCAGAGTGATTTTCGCATCAGGATCCACCTTGGTGCCCAATTGATCAATCTTTTGGCCATTTACCATAACCAGGCCCCGGGAAATATAATCATCCGCTTCGCGACGGGAGCAGATGCCTCTTTCAGCCATCAGTTTCGAAAGGCGTACTTTTTCTTTTTCTTCACTCATGGCTGGATCTCCGTCCAAATGTCACTGGTTTCATAGAGTCGAATATGGCTGATCAGGCTCACTGGCAAATGCTCTTTCAGCTTTTCCAGAAAATACAGGGCAATGTTCTCTGTTGTTGGGATCGTGGTTTTAAACTCAGGAATCACAAAGTTCAAGTGTTCATGATCCAAAACAGATGTCAGGCTTTTTAAGAGTCTTTTATACTCTTCAAGCTTCACTTGAATCTCGCCATCGGTCAGATAGAAACCCACTTCAAGTGTGTAGTTGTGGCCATGCCCGTGTTCAGTAAAACATCTGCCGAAGTTCTTAAGGTTTTCCTCAGAACTCCATAGGGGCTGGTGATAAAGATGGGCAGCGGAAAATCCGCTCTTTAAAGTTAAAATCATGTCAGTGTGATGCCGCCATCAATTGTCAGGGTTGCACCCGTGGTCCAGCTGGATTCCTGGCTTCCCAGGAAGTAAATGGCTTTGGCGATTTCTTCCACAGTGCCGATGCGACCCAGTGGCTGCATCGGGTTCATTTTGGAGACGGCCTCTTTTTTTTCAGACTCACCCAGGGCGTTGAATGGATGTATTGGTGTGTCCACGATTCCCGGTGCGACGGCATTAACACGAATATTAAACGGTCCACCTTCAAGTGCGTTGCTTTGAGTGTAATTGATCATGGCAGCCTTCATGGCAGAGTAAGCTGATGTGGCTGCTGTGGGTTTTAAGCCCAAAGAAGAGGAGACGTTGACGATGGAGCCACCACCGTGCTGTTTGAAGTAGGGGAAGAAGGCTCTGGTTAAACGCACAGCACTCATCAGATTCACATCGAACTCTTTTTGCCACAATTCATCGGTGCCTTGCTCTGTCGAGTGCACATCAAAGATGCCGGCGTTGTTTACTAAAACTTCCACGCGGTGAATATTGGTGGAAAGGATTTCGCCAATGCGTTTATTAAGGGCAGGGACATCTGTCAGGTCACAACTCATTAAAGAGGCCCCTGAGCGACATTGCACAGCGACTTCAGCCAGGCGGTCCTTGTTGCGACCCATGAGGTAAACGAAGTAGCCGTTCTTGCCAAAGTGAATGGCGGTGGCTGCTCCGATTCCGCTGGAAGCCCCGGTGATAACGACTGCTTTTTTCATGTTTTCCACCCCTGTCTCAAAGTAAGACTTATGCTAGCAAAAGACTTCGCCGATAGGAAGTCATGTCATTGCGCGAAGCCGCTTCTATTGGATTAAAATACTTCATTTTTGGGACTGCTATCCTAGTGGCCTTTTACGGGCATTTTTAGCATCACCCCTGGATCTGCTTCCGAATAGGTGATTCCTTTTGCAAACGTGCGGAAATAATCATCATACATGTGATAATAGCCATCGTCGCCCGAGGACGTGCCCCAGCTGTTTTTGATTTTCCATTTTAAAATTTTACCCGTTCGTGGGTCGCGCTCATATCCGATTATTTGCACGGCATGGCCGCCATCATTTTTATTGAATTGTTCACGCAATTCGCGAGTTAAAGGCTTTGCATAGGTGGGCGTATAAAAAGCGCGTATCGACATAATGCCTGTGGACTTGTCGACGTACTCTGCATGGTGTTCGTAAGCCAGATAGACCATTTGACCGCGATCAATCAGTTGGGTCGCTGCCGACTCCACTGACGCCAAATCTGTATTGATCTTTGTGTCGCCTTTTACTTGCTCCGCATAGGTCATGCCTTTTCGATTTGCCATAATCACCATTTGTGTTTGTGGTGCCTTCAGGAAAGCGAAGTATTCTTTGGCAAAGGAGTGGGGGGTCCACAGTGTTCCTTGGAATGAAAATTCAGTTGGCAGTTCTCCGACGAAGTCATTAAACAATGATTTTAGCTGGGCTTCGCCATGCGCCAGGATTTTGCTTTTCTGTTCTGGTGTTTCCGCTTTGGCCGTCGCAGCTTTGGTGCGCGCAATAATGTTTTCCAGATACTCTTTCATTTTTTGAGCAGTGGGATTTTTATAGTATTCAGTTTTTGGTGTCCAAACCCCTTCAGGGATCAGCCCGAATTCCAGAATGCTGTCTTTTGAGTTAAGGGAGCCGGCACCCAGTTCAATTCCTGCTTTATTGTCTTGAACGCGCATTTGCATCAGCGAGCGGCTCAAGAGCTGCTTCGCCCCCAGGTAGTGATTGGAAAGGGGTAATACATCGCCAGTGCGGCGGGTGTAGTTCTTTTCAAGGGAAGCCAGCCAAGAATGCAGATGGCAAGTGCCGAGGTTGCATTGGTTTTTGATGTCCACTTCTTGCGAAATCTCTTTAGTGTATTGAGTATTATGTTTGAAGTCGGGGCGCATATTTCCCCAGGGAATCCCGGAAAAGATATGAGCGCAAACCGGGGGTTGCGCATTTACGGCAGAGAGTTGTCCATATGTTAAACATAGGAATAATCCAAAGACCTTCATAAAATGACTTACGCCGAATTTCCATTTCATGCTTTTTTAAAGGAGCAAGGCGGGGGCCATGAGGCTGTATCAAAGTGAGACGGCCCGTGTGCGTGGCAGAAATAAAAAAAGCCAGGATGGGAGTCCTGGCTTTTAACGGATTGGATTTTGAAATGCGAACGGTGAATTAACCGGCTTTGCGCGCCGTGAAGTGATAGAACTTCTTATCGAAGTCTGCCGCTCTAGCGCCTTCTTTCGTCAGCAAACCCTCTTTGAACCACGTGAAGTGTTCTGCGCAGAAGCTGGCTTTTTCAGCTTTCTTTTTGCAGCCTTCGCCACAGCATTTTGATGATTCAAGGGAAATAACGTTATTTGGAATTTGCTTTTCGAATTTTTTGTCAGCCATCTTGTGACCTCCAGTTGTAAATCTTAAGCTGGTTAAATGTCTTAAGACATAGATCTTATCGGCGTTGGTCTAACCGACTTGAGTCTGTCTGGAGAAAGATTCGAATAACTGGACCATGGTATTACATGGTCTCAGGTTGATACGCTAATGGCGATTTTACGACTAGATAAGTTGCATGAACGCAAAGTGATCGACGGGTTTGGAAAACAAATATCCCTGTCCATACTGTGCACCCAAAGTTTCCAGCACCAGGGCTTCGTCCTGATGTTCGATCCCTTCGGCGATGATTTCAAAATCCATTTCGCGAGCCAGGTAGATAATGCCACTGACCACGGCTTTGGATTTAGGATCACTTAAAACCTTCATCACAAACGAGCGATCAATTTTCAGGTAAGTGATCGGCATTTGAGTCAGGTACTGCAAGCTTGAAAAGCCTGTACCGAAATCATCGATGGAAATTGCATAGCCATGTTGGCGACATTTATGCAAAGTCTCCAGGGCCAGAACACCATCCATCATCACGCGCTCGGTGACTTCCAGTTTGATATTCTTGGCATCCAAACCCTGCTTTTCACGAAGATCTTCCAGATTCTCCAAGAAGTCAGAATGCGTAAATTGCCGGCCCGAGATGTTGATACTCATCATGAACTCGTCGGCTTCCTTCTTTTTGCCTTTTTGTAGTAAATGTTCCTGAATAATTTTTAGCTCTTTCAAAGCGGCGCTGATGATCCAATGACCGATCGGAATTACCATGGAGGAGTTTTCAATGACATCGATGAATACATTTGGCGAGATCAAACCACGTGTTGGGCTTTTCCAGCGCAGCAAAGCTTCGCAACCGATAATTTTACGGCTTTTTAAAGCCACGATCGGTTGAAAAAACAGTTCAAATTCTTTGTTTTGAAATGCTTGGAAAATATCATTTTCCAGTTTAATTTTTTGTAACGCCTCGGCGGCGCCATCATCTCCAGCCACCATGCTTTCGATTTGCAAGTCGGCGACCTTAAGGCCATTGCCCATATTGGTGTTGGTGCTGCGACGAAGCCTTTTAAGTAAAACACGCATTAATAATTGAACAACCGTATCCGCCATTGAGATGCGCTCTAAAAGCTGCTGTTTAGTGACGATGGAAAGGCGCACGTCTTCAAGGGCCCGTACCGAGGCCGAGCGGTCCTGGGAGTCGATCAAGGACATTTCGCCAAAGATTTCACCTTCGCCCAAAATGGAAATTGGAATTTCTTCCTGATCTTTGGTGATGAAAATAAGCACTCGGCCTTTTTCGATAATATAGGCGCAATCGCCAGCATCACCTTCAGTAAAAACGATCTGCTCTTTTAGGATATCCACGGATTGAGGTAACATTGTCATATGGACTTAGTTTAAGGTCGTGGATGTAGTTGCGACAAGTCCAGCTGATTCATTTGGTTCAATTTCCACCCGATGAAATCCGGTTTGATCAACATTGCGAAATCAAAGGCTCCCATGGGGATAATCAGATGCTGATCCATCAAATATTTCACCCCTGTGAGACATAATTTTTTCTGTTCGGGGATTTTCTCTGTATTTCCCAGTTGCGTGAGTATTTGATCGTATTTTGGATCCTTCAGCTGAATGTAATTTTCAGAACTCTGGGTGCCGAAAGTCTCCAATGCGGCTAGACAAGTGGGGCGATCCAGGGAGACACCTTTGCGAAACACCGCTGGGGGGGCTGAATGCAGTTGATTGATGAAGACTTTATTTTCTTTGCTTTCAAGGTGCAGGCTGATTCCCGCGTTTTTCAGCCACTGCGCCTGCATCCATTCGGTGGCGCGCTTGTGGTCCTCGCCTCCCAGGGAGGAAAATAACAAAGTGTAGGTTTTACTAGTTTTAACTTTTGGAACTTTCTTTAAATCAAAATCAAAGCAAGGAGCTTTTTCCGGGAACCAGGAGTCGGGCAGGCCTGCGCATCCGGGGCGGCCCTTGGCGGAGAAAAGTTTTTGCAGTTCCGGATAGTTAAGGGAATAAGTCAAAGCTTTGCGGAGGTCCTCGTTTTGGCGCAGCTCCGGCCCGAAACCAAGATAATCAAAACGAATCACCGGGATCCAATGAAAGTCAGAACGTGTTTTGGATTTTGGAATGAAAAGTGTCGGAAGTCGGCGCAGCAGGTGGAGTTGATTTTTTTCGTATAATTGCAGGGCGACGGTGTCTTCTTCAATGAATAAAAACTCGACCAGGGGACGTTGTGGATGACCGCCGCTATATTTGAAGTTTGGTTCAAGAACGATTTTCTGTCCTTGCAGCCACTCTTTGATTTTGTAGGGGCCCGAGTAGACTTTCAAATCCTCTTTGGTTGGAGCCAGGAGAAAACTTGCCAAATTATATTCAAAATCAGGGGCTTGGCCCTGGAACTCAAAGCGAATAGTAAGTGGGTCAGGAGTGCTGACTCCGAGCGTGTCGGGCTCTTTCAGGTCTTTGTAAATGTCTTCGGCATTTTTGATTTTAAACAAAAGGTCCGCACGAGGTGCGGCAACTTTTGGGTTGAGCATTTTTTTGTATGCTCTCAGAAAGTCTGCGGAAGTCAGCGGGCTTCCATCGCTCCATTGAAGATTTTTGTTCAGCTTGCAGACCAGGGCTCTGGATTTTTCCCGGGAGCATTTGCCCAGATCCGGAACCAGTCCTTTTTGGTTGTCATAGGTGTAGATGTTGCGAAACAGATTTGAAAGCAAGTAAGACGATGCTGAAGTTTTCTGACGGTTGGGGTCCGTCTGGGTCGGCTCGCCAGATAGATGCAGGCGAAAAACAAAGGGCGCTGACTTTGAATCAGCACCCTGGGTTTGTAGAGAAACTAAAAGTAAAAATGCCGAAAGAAAGAGTTTCATCCGGATATTTTGCGATTGAACTGACTATTTGTCCAATTCCATTTTAGCGATCGTTTGAAGTTGCATATTAGTCGTACCTTCGTAGATTTGACCAATTTTTGCATCTCTCCAGAACTTTTCAACTGGGTATTCTTTTGTGAATCCGTTACCGCCGAACAAATCGATCGCTTTCGAAGTGATCTTTTCAGCTGCACGTGAAGAGTAAAGTTTTGCCATCGCTGCTGATTCGATGAAATCAAGACCCGCGTCTTTCAAACGAGCGGCATTGTAAACCATCAAACGAGCTGCTTCCAATTCAGTACGCATTTCTGCCAATTGGAATTGAACGCCTTGGAAGTGAGCGATAGGTTTGCCGAATTGCTCGCGACCTTTAACATAGTTCAAAGCTGCCTCGTAAGCACCTTGAGCGATACCGATCATTTGAGCGCCGATACCGATACGACCTTCATTCAATGTTTCGATAGCGATTTTGTAGCCTTTGCCAACTTCGCCAAGTACGTTTTCTTTTGGTACTTCGCAGTTTTCAAACAACAATTCACAAGTGGAAGAAGCACGGATACCCAATTTGTCTTCTTTTTTGCCGACTTTGAAGCCTTTGAAAGATTTCTCAACGATGAACGCTGTGATGCCTTTGTAGCCTTTAGCCATGTCGATGTTTGCGAAACAGATGAATACGTCTGCTTCGTTACCGTTTGTGATCCAAAGTTTTGAGCCGTTCAAAACCCATTTATCACCTTTATCTTCTGCTTTAAGTTTCAATGCGAATGCATCAGAACCAGATGAAGATTCAGACAACGCGTAAGCACCAACCCATTTGGAAGCCATTGCGCCCAAGTATTTTTCTTTTTGCGCTTCTGTGCCCCATTTAAGGAATGCGTTTGTAGTTAGAGTGTTTTGTACGTCAACAAGTACAGAGACTGAACCGTCTACGCGACCGATTTCCTCAACAGCCAAGCAAGCCATTGTGAAAGTGGAGCCTGCGCCGCCGTATTTTTCAGGAGTTTCGATCCCCATCAAGCCCATTTCAAAAAGCTTTTTCAGGATGTCTTTATTCATCTCTGCTTTTTCGTCCATGTGTGTCACATGGGGTTTGATTTCAGATTCAGCGAAAGAGCGAACCGCATCGCGGAAAGCCGTTTCGTCTTCAGATAGTACTGTCAAAGCTGGACGTGCGTTTGTTACGTCAGACATGTTTTCTCCTGGTTCGTTAATTAACAAGTCCGAAGACCATACTGATTTCACGATTTTTATTCAAGGACTGGGTCGGACAAGAGCATTTCTCTTAACGAGCTGTGTTATGATGATTGCACTTATTATGTGCATTTGACGTCTCACACTAGACAAGGGTCTAGGTTTGCCGTCTAATCTTTGAAGGTAAATATATGGATATTGCAGAAATTGGCGCCAAGATTGGCATTTATTTTATCCCGTTCCTCTTTGCATTGTGCTTTCACGAGTATGCGCATGGATGGGTCGCACGCCTTCGTGGTGACAACACGGCGGAGCAAATGGGTCGCCTTTCCATGAACCCGTTGGTTCATATGGATATGGTCGGCACGCTTATTCTGCCATTGGTATCTATAGTATTGGCAACACCGATTTTCTTTGGGTGGGCCAAGCCTGTTCCTGTTAATACGCGTAATTTGAAAAATCCCCGTGTGGATATGTTTTGGATTGCATTGGCGGGGCCGCTTTCCAACATTCTGCTTGCGATTGTGGGCGCAGTGTTGATCGGTGTGGTCGCCAAGTATTTTGGTGGCGTGGTTTATGCCAAAGGAATGATTGAGATCCTAAAAGCATTTTTGCTGACAAATTTGTTTTTGGCGTTCTTCAATATGATCCCGCTTCATCCATTGGATGGCGGTAAAGTGCTCGCAAGATTTTTGCCGGCACAGATTAATTATAAATTAGAACAGAACGAACACATCACCAGCATGGTATTGATGGGATTGGTATTGACGGGTGCTTTGCGCATTCTGGCAGTTCCGGTTTTTTGGAGTGCACAAAGTTTACTTACGTTGGCGTTGGGTGGTTTCGGAATTTCCTAATAAGGATTTTCGTACATTCAGCACGTTTTGGTAGAGGGGACCATCTTCATGAGTATTACAGTTCAATTGCCCAAGTTTGAGGGACCTCTGGGCTTGTTGCTTTATCTCATCCGCAAGGAAGAGATGGATATTATGGATATCAAAATCCATGAGATCACAAAGCAGTACCTTGATTATATCCGTTTGATGAAGGAACTGGATTTGGAAGTTGCCGGTGAGTTTATCGCCATGGCTTCCACATTGATTCAAATCAAATCTCGCATGCTTTTGCCACAATACGATGAAAATGGCGAAGTGATCGAACAGGAAGATCCACGCAAAGAGTTGGTTCAAAAACTTCTTGAATATCAAAAGTATCAGGAAGCGGCGAAATTGCTTTATGACCGTCCTTTGGTGGGGCGTGATGTTTGGTTGCGTGGTTCCCGCGAAAGACTCGACGAAAAAGAAGACGAAATCATTCTTGAGGACAATGCCTTGTTCTCGTTGATTTCCTCGTATCGCAAAGTTTTGCGTTCTGTGAAAAAGAAAGTCCATCAGGTTGCAGCGAAAGCGCAATCCATTTCCAGCCGTGTGTTGGAGTTGAAAGACCGTCTTTTTGTGGGTCAAAGAGTGACCATGATGGAATTGGTGAATGCCACTGAAGACCGTGCTCGTCAGGCGTTGATCACATTCCTGTCATTGCTTGAGCTGGGTAAAATGGGTTTCGTCGGTCTTTATCAGACTGAAGTTTACTCTGACATTTGGGTCGATACTAAAAAACCAATCGAAACAGACGTTTTGTCCCGCGTAGAGGAATACGACTCTATGGGTTCAGACAGAATTGCTGAGCAAATGATGGCAGATGCTAAAAAAGCAGATCCAACAGAAGATCTTTTGGATGACAGCCTTGATGAAGCTCAAGTTGAGCAATCAGCGCAAATGAGTTTCGGTGAGACACCAGTTGATTTCACTACGGGCATGTCTGACCTGACAGCAGAAATTGCTGGTATGGATGCGGAGTTGGATTTCTTGGAGGCCGCTGAGGGTGAAACTTCAGAAGCGGTAGAGCTTGCCTCTGATGAAGAAATCCTGGCAGCTGAAGGGGAGTTGTTCGCTGATACGACTGCTGAGGAAATGGTCGCTGAATCTGAAGTGATTGTTGATTTGGCCGAAGAAGCTGTAGCAGAGCTTGAAGAGCAGCTGGAAGTTGTTACTTTTGAACCGTCAGAAGAAGTGGCTGTAGTGGCTGCTGAAATGGTTGCGACGACTGATGATGTTGTTGCTGAATCTGAATTAGTTTTTGAAGAATTTATTGATACTGATCCTAAGACTGAAGCTGAGGCGTAGAAATGTCTAAGAAGAAAAATAACTCCAAAAAGAACAAAGAAGTTTTAGACACAGAAGTGATGGACAATGAGCTGACTGTGGCAACTGAAGTTGCAGCAGACGAAACAGCTCCGGAAATGATTGCAGATGAAGCTGATGCTTCTGAAGAACTGAACGAGCTTGATGGTATCGAGTCCGATGCATCCATTTTTCTTCAAGAAGAAGAGGAGTCTGAGGGTTTCTTGCCAGAGGCTTCTGATGAAGAAACTGCCGAAATGGAAGCTTCTGAAGAAACTTCAGATGATGTTTCTGTTGAAGGTACAGAGCTTGATGGCTTTGAGTCAGCGGATATCGAAGAAGTTGAATTCGTAGATGAAGACCGTCTGGAAAGTATCGTTGAGAGCGTCTTGTTTGCTTCTGATCGCCCGGTTTCTTTGGCCTCTTTGAAATTGCTTTTTAAAGGTACAAACATCAAAGGTGATAAACTTCGCCGCGTGCTGGATCAATTGGCAGTTGAATATGCTGGTGGCCGCCGTGGGGTGACTTTGGAAGAAGTTCCAGGTGGTTATCAGTTGCGTACCAAAGTCGACAACATGGACTTCCTAAAGCGCACTTTGAAAGCTCGTCAATTCAAGCTTTCCGGTCCGGCTTTGGAGACTTTGTCCATCGTTGCTTACAAACAACCGTGCGTGAAGTTCGATGTGGATGAAATTCGCGGGGTGGAATCAGGTCACTTGTTGCGCGCTTTGATGGAAAAGAATCTGGTTAGCTTTGAAGGTAAATCAGATCTTCCAGGTCGTCCTATGCAATACGGAACTACTCGTAAGTTCCTTGAAATCTTCGGTCTAAGATCTTTGAAAGAGCTTCCAACGCTTTCTCAAATCGATGAGTTGTTGCCGGAGGGTATGGATGAGCAAATGGCGGAAGAAAAACCGACATTGGCTTCCATCACAGATTCATTGGTGGCAACGGGTGTGGATACGGTTAGCTATTCTTCTGGTGAAGAGGAATTGATGAAGATCTCCTCTCAACTTGAGGAAATCTCGACGTCTTCTGACTTCTTTGCAGAAGAAAAGCGTCGTCAGGCTGAAAAGCGTGACCTTGAGCGTGCACAAAATATCCGTGATGCTTTGGCGATGGATGAACCCGTTCCAACTCGCGATGTGAATTGGTTGAAAAAATACGACGAGGCTTTGGCGGCAGGAACGACTTTGGTGCAAATCAAAGCTGAAGAATCAGCGGCAAAAATGGCGGCCTTCAAAAATGGTTCTGCTGGTTCTGCTGAAGTTGATGGTCAGGAAGCCACTACTGGAGACAGCCAAGAATCCACCGTTGGTGGATATGCTGCTGACAATACAGAGGCATCTGAGGAATTGTCCGCTGACGCTGAGTTAGAAAATGAATTGACTGAAGCCGAAGAAGCTTTCGACAATGATAGTGATATCGAGATGGCTTCTGACGATCAAATGTACGCTGATGGTGAGGACGAGGAGTCATCTGAGGAAGATGAACTACCGTTCTACGGAGAGGCGGACGAGATCGATGGCGAAGGTGAAGCCGTTACTTAAGATCCTGGCAAGTGTCTGGATCGTTTATAATATCGCAGCATTAATGGTGATGCCCAACGTAAGTTCTTACTTTGGGCGTGTAGCCTCCAAATATGTCGGGCCCTACGCGAATCTTGTAGGGCTTAATGCCGGATGGAATTTCTTTTCTCCGGACCCGGCTCATCCCATGTATCTTAAAGTCAGTGTAAATTATCCGGCGAATGAAGATGGTTCTTATCGTGATCCTTTGTTCACGACCTATCCGCCACCTGACGAGGAAAATAAAGTCGCAGGACTGACCAGAAAACGCGAGTGGGCGGTGATGCGCTTTATGGTGATGGATCCACGCCGCTTGCGCCAGATTTTTGGACCGTGGTTGTGTCGCCAGTATCCAGGTGCTGAAAGCATTGATATGGAGCATGTGGTGGAGACTTTGCCATTGCTGGATGAGGCGGCCTTCAATAAAGACGTCAATCTGCTTGATATGTCCCAGGAGCGTCGTTACGCCAGAGCAGCCGTGCGCTGTGATGGTACGGGTGACGAGGAGAGCTTATGATGAATCTTAAAGCTAATCTGAAAAAAGCCTGGTCCTTATGGGATAACTTTTGGTTTGCTCCGCAAAATCTTCTGGGCCTTGCATTCATGCGTATCGTTTTGTGTGCAACGTTGCTCTATATGAGTGCGATGCGCTTTTACAATATGCAGTTTTTCACTGACGAAAGCTGGGTTTCC
Source organism: Bdellovibrio sp. GT3 (assembly GCF_037996765.1). NCBI lineage: Bacteria > Pseudomonadati > Bdellovibrionota > Bdellovibrionia > Bdellovibrionales > Pseudobdellovibrionaceae > Bdellovibrio > Bdellovibrio sp. GT3. The sequence goes on from NZ_JBBNAD010000004.1 coordinate 1,010,924, forward strand.
AAAGCCAATGCTTTGTTGATATTGCCAGAGTTGGGGAGACCGGGTTTCAGCTGGAATTTCTGGCCGGATTCAGCGAATTCCCCGATGCTGACTGTGTCGGTGGTTTTGTTTGCGCTGCTAATATTGGGAATTGGTGGTCGGATTTTGATGGCTTTGGCCTGGGTGATAAATGCAGGATTTATCTATCGCAATTATCCGGTGAACTTTGGTGCTGATGTGATCGGCGCCTTGTTTTTGTTTTACATGATTTTCACCAACTCCTGCGAGCGCTTGAGTGTTTTGAATCTATTCCGCGAAAAAAGAACCTTCAAATCGTCAGATGCTATTTCAAGTATGATGATCCGCATGATGCAAGTGCAGATCATGGCGATCTATGCCTATACGGGATGGGAAAAACTTAAAGGGGCCAGCTGGTGGGATGGAACCGCACTTTGGAGTGTGCTTGCAAACCCTCAGATGACCACTATGGATTTCAGTTTTCTAAGGGAAATCCCCTGGGTTATTCCGGTGTTGGGATATACGACCATTCTTTTTGAAGTCTATTTCCCACCGATGGTGATCTGGCATAAAAGCCGCCACCTATGGCTGTTTATGGGATTGATGATGCATTTGGGGATAGGGATCTTCATGGGGTTGATGCCATTTGCGACTGTAATGCTTTCCACCTACTTCTTATTCCTAAGCCCTATCATGTTGCAGGAAAAAATCGTCTCAAAACTGGACTTCTCCAGAAATTGATACAGTTTTAGGCGCTCCCTCATTTATCCTAAAGGTACGGGGGAGTTTCTATGAAAACCGATTTTAACAAATTCGCGACGTGTTTCGCGTTGATGTCGTTACTGGCGTCTTGTGCACCGGTTTCGGAAAACTCCCTTTTGTCTTCTGATGCTTCCAATCCTGATTCTCACAGTTTGAATTCCACGCCGCTTTCAACAGAACTTCAGCTTGTGGCGGATGTCTACAATCTTGGTGCGGCAACGTCGACCAAGGCTGTGGAGTTAAGTGGTGCGTGCTACACGTCCACTTATCCCACACATAGAATCACGGCGACTGTGAATGGTGCGAACGTCGCTGCTGCAAATATCTTTGATATGTCCAGTTCAACAGCCACAGGGTACGGAACCTGCCGCAATGGTCGATTTAATATCGTCCTTCGCGGCAATGGGCTTGCAAGTGGTGCAAACAATATCGTTCTGTTGTTAACGGGCTATGATGCGCAAAGTGTGGCAGCAACGAGCGGCAATAGTTATGCTCGTTACTACGTTATAAGAACAGATTAAAATCATCCCGTAGTTTCTTCGGGGCTTCTAGATTTTTAGAATCAATTAAAATTGTGCCTTTGAGTTTCAACTCTCGAATGTGGGAGGCGCGTCTTTGTGGCGGCAGTCCTGGGGAAGTCAATTCCTGCAGGGTGCTGTTAAAAGGTGTCTTTAAAAGGTTCTGCTCTTGCAATGAGTTTTCTGTCATTGCCAGCAGAATTTCCATGGCAAGATCCTGTTTGTCAGAAGCTTGCGGGATTGAAGCTCCCCATACCAGCAAGGCACTTAAATCATCCTGAATGGTCAAATCAGGGGTGGCCTCATTCAGTGGCATCTCGGCAGCACCATCGCGTTTTTCATTCGTGATAAGTTGATCCAAAGGCAGTGTCAGAATCTTTTTCTGTTGCAGCAAAGAGAGCCAGCCTTTGTCCTGCCAGATCGAGAAATGCTTGAGTAGCAAGTCCTCGTCGTTAAGCAGGAATAGGGTTGTGGCTTTTTTGTCTTTAAGGAATTCCTCGAAAGACACATTATTGGTGGTTCTAAATCCCGTCTTCATCCAGTAAAGAGGGTAAAAATAAATATTCCGGATGGTGCTGACTGGAGGAAGAAAGTCCGCAGCAATTTTAGCAGTCAGCGGGTTTTCCAGGCTGGAAGCCAGTAGATTTTGCTTATTCAAAGTATTGGCCCAGTAATAGGGTAAAAGCAAAATGTCCTGAGCAGGTGATGCAATCACTTTCGCCTGAATGGAATTCCAGTCGCGAGTGACGGTCACTTCAAATTTTATGCGTAAATTGTTTTCGAGTTGAGCCTGTACACTTTTGGGGAAGAGAGACTCATCTGTAATCAGGATGCGCACCTTGGTGGGACGCAGGATGTAGTCTTTGGAAATGCCTTGGGGCAGGTATCCGTGTAGGAAACCCACCCCCATGCATACTAAAAATAAAAATATCCAAAGAAAATTAGAACGCCTCATCGAAGGCTACCGAGCCGCTGATACCAGTTTGGTATGCAGAAACACGTCTTTCAAAGAAGTTTGCAAGTTCTTGCATGTCTTGAAGCTCCATGAAGTCGAACGGGTTTTTCACGTTGTAACGAGGAGCAATGCTCAAGCTTTCAAGGCGTTGGTCTGCGCAGTATTCAAGATACTGACGCATGTCTTTTGGAGAAAGACCAGCCACACCCAATTGCAAAACGTCATTCGCAAATTCCATTTCGCATTCGATAGCGTCTTCAAGCATTTGCACAACCATGTCTTCCATTTGAGAATTGAAAAGATCTGGTTCTTCTTGGCGAGCTGTTTTGATAACTTCGATCGCGAATGCCATGTGCATAGACTCATCACGGAATACCCAGTTTGTGCCAGATGCAAGACCTTGCAACAAACCTTTAGAGCGCAAGAAGTATACGTATGCGAAAGCTGCATAGAAGAACAAACCTTCAACGCAAGTTGCGAAGCAGATCAAGTTCATCAAGAAGCGACGACGGTCTTCTTTTGTTCTAAGTTCGTTCAACTCATTGATAGAGTCGATCCATTTAAAGCAGAAATCTGCTTTCTTTTTGATAGAAGGGATGTTTTCGATCGCAGCAAATGCTTCCGCGCGTTCATCTGGATTTGGAATATATGAATCCAAAAGCGTCAGATAGAACTGAACGTGCAAAGCCTCTTCGTATAGTTGACGAGACAAATACATGCGACCCTCTGGAGAGTTCACGTGTTTGTACAAGTTCAAAACTAGATTGTTACCAACGATAGAATCACCCGTCGCAAAGAATGCCACCAGGCGAGAGATCAAATGTCTTTCTGCCGGAGTCATTTTTGAGTGAAGGTCTACAAGGTCTGTAGAGAAATCGATTTCGTCTACAGTCCAAGTGTTCTTGATACCGTTTTTGTACATTTCATACATAGTTGGGTATTTCATTGGACGAAGAGTTAAGTTAAAGCCTGGATCTAAAATCATAAAAAGTCCCTAAAAGTTTTTCCGGCGAATGGCACCGGCGCTCTTTTTCGAGCTGAAAGCCCCCCTCGGACTTTCAGCTCTGCTCAGCTTTCGCCGAGTTTACTGACAAGCTTCGCAAGCCTCTGGATTTTCCAAAGAACAAGCGATCACTTCTGAGTCAGTGTATGTTTTCTTCGCTTCAGCCACAGTTGCCTGTGCTTCGGCTTGGATCGCTGTTGCTGCATTCATAGTGTTTGCAGTTTCAGCGGACATACCCATACCGTTGTTGGAAGACTTCACAGTAGTCTTGGCGATTTTAGTCGCCGGACGAGAGCGAAGGTAATAAGTCGTTTTCACACCTTGTTTCCATGCATACATATACATAGAAGAAACTTTACCGATTGTTGGGCTTTCCATGAACAAGTTCAAAGATTGAGCTTGGTCGATGTAAGCGCCACGAGCTGCAGCCATTTCAATCAATGACTTCATCGGAACTTCCCAAACAGTGCGGTACAATTCTTTCAATTGTGGCGGGATCGCCGCGATTTCATCAATTGAACCATCGTTCAATTTGATTTCGTTGCGAAGATCTTCAGACCAAAGACCCATCGCTTTAAGATCTTGCACCAGGTATTTATTGATCTGCATGAACTCACCAGAAAGTGTTTCACGTTTGAACAAGTTGGATACTTGAGGCTCGATCGCTTCGTAGCAACCTACGATAGAAGCGATAGTTGCTGTTGGAGCAATAGCGATCAACAAAGAGTTGCGCAAACCGTGTTGTTTGATCTTCGCTTTCAAAGCGTTGAAACGCTCTGGTTGAGAAGGCGTCACACCCCAAAGGTCGAATTGCAACAAACCTTTAGCTGCACGAGTTTGCTCGTAAGCACCATGGGCACCGTGTTTTTCAGCCAGTTCGCAAGAAGTCAAAAGAGCATTGTAGTAGATCTCTTCTTGGATTTTCGCTGACAATTCACGAGCCGCTTGAGAGTCAAAAGGCAACTTCAACAAGAAGAATGCATCTTGAAGACCCATCACACCCAAACCAACTGGACGCCATTTGTGGTTGGAGTCTTTAGCAGTATCGATAGGGTAGAAGTTGATATCAACAACGCGGTCCAAGTACTTCACAGCTGTACGAACAGATTTCGCCAGTTTTTCGAAGTTGAACTGACCATTTTCAACGTGTCTGCCAAGGTTTACAGAACCCAAGTTACAAACTGCTGTTTCAGAGTTTGAAGTTACTTCCAGGATCTCTGTGCACAAGTTGGAAAGATGGATCACATTGCCAGCTTCACCGGTTTGGTTGGCTTTCATGTTGGAAGCATCTTTAAATGTCATCCAGCCGTTACCAGTCTGCGCAAGAGTTTTCATCATGCGAGAGTACAGGTCGCGAGCTTTGATTTGTTTTGTGTATAGTTTTTCCGACTCTGCTTTTTCAAATGCAGCTTCGAATTCTGGACCGTAAGTATCAACAAAATGAGGAACTACGCGTGGGTCAAACAAAGACCACATGCCATCAGTTTCAACACGTTTCATGAACAAATCTGGTACCCAGTTTGCCAGGTTCAGGTTGTGAGTACGTTTAGCTTCGTCACCTGTGTTGTCGCGAAGTTCAAGGAATTCTTCAATGTCTGCATGCCAAGTTTCCAAGTACACACAAGCAGCACCTTTACGTTTACCACCTTGATTAACTGCAGACACCGAAGAGTCCATAGTTTTCAACCAAGGAATGATACCGTTGGAGTGACCATTTGTACCTTTGATCAAGGAACCACGAGAGCGGATACGAGAGTAAGCTACACCAATGCCGCCTGCGAATTTGGAAAGCAAAGCGATGTCAGTGTACTTTTTGTAGATAGCTTCCAAGTCATCAGTTGGAGAATCCAAAAGATAGCAAGAAGACATCTGAGGGCGCAAAGTACCAGAGTTGAACAATGTTGGCGTGGAAGCCATGTAGTCATGAGAAGAGATCAAACGGTAGAACTCGATAGCTTCATCAACTGTTTGAGCCAAACCACAAGCCACACGCATAAAGAAGTATTGAGGTGTTTCAAACACCTGGCGTGATGTTGGGTTTTTCAACAAATAGCGATCGTAAACAGTTCTAAGACCGAAGTATTCAAAACGGTCTGTGCGGTAAGGCTCGATAGCCGCGCAAAGAGCTGCTTTGTTGTTATCCACGAAGTTTTTAGTGTCTTCAGACAACAAACCAGCTTGGTAGCCGAAGTTAACAGAGTCTGCAAAAGATTGAATTTTTTGAGAGCGAACTTCTTCGTCTACATACGTGCTCAAAAGGCGAGCCGCAAGGCGAGAGTATTCTGGCTCTTCACCGATCAACAAAGAGGCGGTGGAAATACAAAGATTATCCAACTCATTTGTTGTCGCGCCATCATATAGACCACTGATAGCTTTAGTAGCTACGCGAAGTGGGTCTACTTGAGTTAGACCTTGGCAATTACGAGTCACACGTTCAACGATCTTCGTTACGTCGACTGGTTCAAGAGTTCCGTCTCTCTTTTTGACTCTCATGATGTGAGCTGTTGTTTCCAACATGATGCTATCCCCTCTGCCCAGTTCCTTTTGGGCAAAAAAATCCCCCGTCGCACATTGCCCCTCGCAAATGTCCGTCGTTGGTTCTATATAATGATGTAGATTGGTTGAGACTGAGTTGCTAATCCTTAGCTGAGTCTGTTTTAAGTCGCTGAAACATAATGTTTGGCTTTGCAGCCTTCACATAATTTGCTTCAGAAAAACGTCTACTACCTCCCTGTTGTACCCCTATATCTAGGGGTTGGTCCCGGGTGCCTCATCAATAAGGCGGGTATCGATCTCAATTCAACTTTGTAATTCTTTCTGGGAAGTTGCAAGAGTATTTTTTAAAATAACGCCAATTTTTTTGTGACGTTGCTCATCATTTAAGCAGATTTATTCTTAGTATTGACTCGTCTGTCCTGCGAAAAAGAGTGGCAAATCTCACGGTTTCTCGAGGGTAAAACCAAGGTCTAGGTGTTTTAAGCGGATTTTAGGGCCTCTCGCCTGAAATTTACCTGTCGTGATCTTACAGAAACTTAAATTGTGCAGAAACTCAGCACGGAGTTGCGTCCACGCGGCGAGATTTTTTTAGCAAAACTGCCTGCGCGCTTAAATCTAAATCCGTCGCGGCTTTGAAAAACTGCGATTGATAAGAGCCTTGTGCTCTAAGGTGATCGATAATCGCCTGATGCGTGCCCATTTTATTTTTCGTCCAATCCGGAGCCACCAACTCATCCCAACGAGACGAATAAGCAGCCAGACGGTGCAAGGCAAAGCGCGGGGAGAGATGTTGCAGGAACAGCTCCACACGGCGTGTGTAGGTCTCCTGATCAATCGGTGCAAACTCACCACGGTGGTAGATTTCCTCCAGCGGTGTGTTCTTTAATACATGCAGATTGTGAAGTTTAACATTGGTAATAGGCAGAGTGTTTACGATCTCCGCCGTTTTCACAATTCGTTCATCAGTTTCGCCCGGGCTGCCAAAGATAAGATGAATTCCCAGATCCACCTTGGTGTTGTCAGCAATCTTGTGAATTGCCTCAATAGCCGCTTCAGCCGTGTGTCCGCGGCGCATGAATTCCAGCTCATCGTTGAAAAAACTCTGAACACCCATTTCGACGGCGACAAAGGATTTTTCATTGTACTCGTTCCATAAATCCAAAACCGCCTTGGACAGGCAATCCGGGCGAGTCCCCAGAGTGAAGCCTTTGACCCATGGATAAGAAAGAGCAATATCAAAGTTATTACGAAGTGCTGAAACTTTCGTGAATGTGTTGGTGTAGGCCTGGAAATAGATCAGGAAGGCTTTGGCTTTGTATTTGTGCGCAATGTGCTCGTGGTACTTCTCGATTTGTGCGCGCAACTCCATGGTCATGGCTTCAGCGTTGGCAGCGGATCCCCAAACATCGCAAAACACGCAGGTTTGCATGCCTTTAAGACCCATGCGATTGGGACAATTATCCACCACGGTGACAGGGATCTTGTAGACCTTCTCACCAAAGAGATGATTGTAGTGTTCACTGATAGTGTGATAGGGAAGTCCCAACCAGCCTTTTTCCATAGAAGGTTTATGGGTGTTATTTTGCAGGAAGTCAATGTTTGAGGGTAAACCAATGAAATCATGGCAGGATTTGGGCTTTGAGATCGAAATCACAAAGGATCTGAGCCCTACTTTGCGTTTACTGCAGTCCCTGGATCCCGAGAAGCCCTATGGGGAATCCATGCACCATTCTGGCGGCGCCAGTATCGAGACAACTCACTTGTATGGCAGTGTGGCTCGGGATGTCCTGCAAAAGACTGACAATCCTCATTTTATGGTGGTGGGTTTGGGGCTTGGCTATATTGAAATGAATATTGCGCGCGAAGCTCTGCTTGCCGGGAAGACGGTGGGTTTGATTACCAGTTACGAAGCTATTTCTGAATTGCGGGAATTCTTTTTTGATTGGCTTCATGGCAAAGTTGAAAACCTGCTTCCGGAAGTTGCGTCTATTTACGATCAAGCCTTGAAGCATGTTTTGAAGGGAACCGAGATTCCTGAGAATGAGTTAAAGTCTTTCTTGAGGAAACACTTCCAGTCGGCATCTGACATTCACGGTGCGATGACTGCAGAGATGACATTTCTTTCTCGTTATCATGGCTTTTTTTACGATGCCTACAGTTCAAAAACCCATCCCCACCTGTGGGAGGAGAATTTCCTGAACAGACTCCTTCTGGAATCAGCGGAGTCGCAGTGTTCACTATCAACTTATGCAGTTAAAGGAACACTTAAGCGGGCGCTCAAAGCGAACGGTTTCGCGGTCATCGAACGTGAAGGTTTCTTTACAAAACGTGGCTCGACCTTAGGTGTGAGATCTTGATATTTAATTAATAAACATAATTTGTTTGCGCGAGAGCGGCAGTTGCTGGTTAATAAATATTAGCAATGAAAACTCTTTTTCTGGTTCCATTCTTAATTGGTATTTTATCTGTCGCTCAAGGCAAAGAAGCCCGCTTGGTGACCTTTCCAATTCCTTTGATGGTGGAGGGTGAGCAGGAAGGGTTGTTTGTTAATTTGACCAGGGAGATTGCACAAAGAGTCCCGGTGAAATTCAAAGTGGATATCGTCAAGTCCAACCGGGCAAAGCTGGAGTTTTTCAACGGACTTGCAGCAGGTTATTTTCCAGGGATGGACAACTCCACTCCCAAAGATGCGCTTAAGACTGTGCCCTTTTATGTGCGCACAAATTATATTTTCTATCGCGAGAATAAACCATTTCAAAATCTGAAAGACCTGCGCGGCAAGAAAGTGGGACTGACATTTCGCTACCACTATCCCCCGCAAATTCAAAGTGACACAAAAATCGACTTCACCTACGCCGATGACGATGTGACGAATATGCGTCGCCTGAGTGAATCCATCATAGATGCTTTTATCGTTGAGGAAAAATCGGGATTAAGAGCGTTGGAATTGAGTCGCGCCAAGGGAATCAGCTACAATAAGGACAACCCTGTTTCCAGTCAGGATTGCTATTTTGCATTTCGTGATAATGAAGAGGGGCGTGTGCTGGTTAAGGAATTCAATTCTGCTTTGCTCAAGATGAAGGAAGATGGAAGTCTGCAGAAGATTCTGAAGCTTTCAGAATCCTCTGCCGTTAAAAAGACCAATTAGTTAGCCAGGGGAATTGGAACCAGGTCCACCGCGAAGCGAGCGCCTTCTTTGTAATCGTATTTGATATCACCAGAAAGCTTCACAGAGTTTGAGCTGTTGTCATATGTCCAGCCGCCGTTGATTCTATTCGCAATCAACTGACCTTTGCCTTGAGCCAACAACTCCGCAGTGCCGTAACGTACACGAAGCATCAATTTACCAGACTCGTCCACACGAGGGATTTGAGAAAGGTAGATTTGTTTGGCCAAAGTCTTCACTGTGATTGAGTCACCCATGCTGCCCAATTCCGTACCGAAATTAGGGGAGATAATGCTCATGATAAATTTCTTGCGAATTTCCTTTTCAGTGCCGTTGCCTTGATTCGCCAGGACGATGGCTTTTTCAATGTTCGCTGGACCAAATGGTCCGCAACCAGAAATTCTTTTCTTTTTATCCGGAGTAAAACACTCAGGGTGGTAGTCAGGGCGAACGCGCAAACCGAAGTCTTTGTTTGTGTCAGCGTCGTTTTTGTCCACAAGCACGCCGTAAACAGAAACCTTGTCTTTATTGCCACCTTTGAAGTCGATCAAAGTTTGTGCGATTTGCTCTGAAGTGATGTTGGATGAATCATCTGCATCCGTCATAAAGATCACAACCAATTGAGCGTCATCACGGAAGAAATCCTCATTCGCTGCGCCACGACCATTTTTTTGCAAAGCCGCAGTTAAGGGAGAAAAGAATTCTTCAACTTCAGGACCACCTTCAGCATATGGTGCGATACCGATTTTCAAAGTATTCGCCAATACAGCTGCAGAGTCCTTTTTAGTTACGAAGCGCTCTTGAGTGTCTGTGCCTGCAACGGTTTTTGTGAAACGCAGATCACCCATTTGGTAAGTGTCTTTCTTGGCTTTGGCAAAGCGCTCAGAACTATCCCAAGTCGAAATAACGCCGATATGGTAATCGATCATTTTATTGCTTGTGATACCGTTCGTGAAACGGTTTAAGTTCTTGATCAAATTCGCTTGCGCCGTTTTCATGGAATCAGAGTTGTCAGTTACAAACAAGATGTCAACGCGAGGGTTGAAATCAAGCTGACTTTGACCACCGTCTTCAGTAATCCAGGAAAATTGCTGAGCAGGTACATCAGGATAAACCGGAATTTCAGTTTTCTCCTGCACAAGTTCTTTTTGCGCCAGGATCGTTCCCGATTCCTGTGCGCACGCGGAAAGAAGCATGAAAGCCGACAGATAAATACAAAGAACTAAAAGTGGTTTCACATTTTTCTCCTAACGTTTTGTGCGCAGGACTTGGTCACAACGTCATATTTATCAAGTTCATCAACCCAAGGACGTCCATCGTCTTTGAAAACAAGAAGGTCCGCATTGGTTTTTTTGAATTCATTTTCCGTGAACATGGATTCAGCCATTTGCTGATCCGTATGCACGCGTTGAATGGCTTCAACTTCAACCAGGTTCAGCTTGCCGATGATGCGTTTGTTTTCAGCCGTCTCATCCGCCGCCAGTTGCTGAAGGCGTACTTTCATTTTTGCGAAAGCTTCTTTGTTCACCTGATCAAGCTCTGTTTGCAAAGTTCTTTGCGTGTTGTTTTTCGCAAGAACTTCCATGCCTTTTTGGCTTACTTTGAAGCGCAACATCTGTTTTTGCAGTTCCATGTCCTTATAGTAAAGAACCGGAAGCTTCAGCAAGGACTCGCCAACTTCATTGGCTTGAAGAGGGAATTTATCAACTTTCTTAAGGACGTTCAGGAAGGAGTCATTGAAACCGTTCTTGGAAAGATCCTGAACAGAGGCAACGCGGTCTCTTTGTTTTTCCTTAAACGCCTGAGTCGTTTTGAAAACAGATTTGTAATCACAGATTTTTAGGTTAGCCAGGGATTGCAGGAAGTAAGCTTCCGCATTCACAACTTCACCAAATTGGGGGCTGATCAAAGTTTTGGATTGTGCCAAAGCTTTTTCAGAATCATTCATTCTGAAGTAAGCCCAACCTTTTTCCTCAACAACCTGGAACCAGTAGTCAGAACCACGAGGGATCTGATTGTAAAGGTTCATGGCTTGTGAGTATTGACCTTTGGCGAACTGCTCACGAGCTTGTTTGATTTTCGCTTTGATTTTTTCATCTGCAGAGGAATTCAAAGTCTTGGATTCAAGATTTTTGAAGTTCAACAGATTCAAAGTCGTTTTACCGCTTTTTTCAGATAAGGATTTTTCCAGGGAAGTTCCCCAGTCATTAACTGAAAAACGCTCAGCAGCCAGTGCGTTGTGACCAACACCCAGGACTGTGACCATCATTAGTTTGGAGACAAAGGATTTTCCGGAAATCATAACATCCATCCAAAGCCAAGGTTGCCTGTGACAACGTTCAAGTTACGGTCGCCAGTAACTGGTTTGTCAGTGTAGTTCAAATAACGGATTTCAGCTCTTGCTGTCAGGCTTTTTGTGATCCAGGCACCAACACCCAAACCCGCCGTGTAAACAGCAGTGGATCCGCTGGACAATGTGATTTGTCCGCCACCACCAAGAAGGTAAAGGTCGAACTGAGTCACGCCCACATCCATAAAGCTGGTTTTACCGTAGATGGGGTACCAGTTCAAAACAGCCATGACTGCGTTTTCTGGATAGTCGATATCAACGGCGTACGCGCGGCCACCAGCCTGGTAATTGGCTTTAGCCTGATCGAAGATGCGCTGACCTTCTGGCGACAAAGAGTTGCCGAAGTCATAGTATCTTGCCCCGATAGACCAGCGTGGAGTGATGTGGAAATCCGCCGCTACTCCCAAAGCCTGAGTTTTAGTGTAAGCATCGCCACCGAAATTCATTCCGTAGTTAACACCAACCTCAAGACGGTTTCTTCTGTCAACAATGCGCTCCTGAACGATGCGAGAGCGGCTTTCAGACTTGATATTTTGCGCCATGTTCATCAATTGCTCGTTGCCGCCCAATGAATCGATGTCGTTTCTGACATCGGAATTGTCGTTTGCACGCGCCTGTTGAGAAACCGGGGCTGCAGATTTTTTAGCAGTCTTTTTGGAAGCTGCTGCGAAGGAGTTTTGCGCGCAAAGTGCAAGAACCAATGTTAGTGAAAGAAGTTTGAAGTTTTTCATAACTATTTCGCCTCCGCAGTTTTAACAGCTGTTTGAGCTGGAGCCGCACATAGACCTTTGTCTTTGGCAGCTTTAACCGTTTTCAAAGAGTAGTCTGTCACATCACTGATACGACCATTCAATGTGCTGGTCGCAGCCATTGGGATGGAACCCTTCAGAGTTTTTGAAGTCGCATCACAAGGAACTTCCCAAGTCAGCGTGCAATCCTGTTTGGAAGCACCCACTGAAGAGGTTACGCATGCAGCTTGTGGATTGCCGGGAAGAGTTGAAGATTTTGTTTCCACGTTAACAGCAGCATTTCTGTTGTTGGAAGAAGCTGAGAACTGAAGAACGATTTTTTCGCCAGGGGAAACTTCCAGGCCTTGTTTGCCCAAACCAGAAACGTCAAAGCGGGGAGCTGTGATAGTTTTTGTGTAAAGGATTTTAGCCTGAACAAGAGTTTCTGGAGCTGAACGGCCGTTAGCGCCGTAAGCTTTTACGCTGAAGCGAATGCGAGTGCCATCGGCTTGCAACATAATAGTGCCGTCTTTGTTAAGCTGTGGTTGAACTGCGATATTTTTAGTATCGAAGATATAGCTTACTTTCCATTTTGAATCGCCAAGGTATTCCGCATCTTTTTTGTTGATGTCTGCGATCACATAGCGAGAGCCATCAAGTTCCTGATAGTCTTTGCCAGTTTGGATAGCTGCGCCATCGTAACTGATAACGACTCGTGGTTTTTGAGTTGATTTACCATCGATACCTGGAACTTTTACGATCACATTGAATGGTGTTAATTGGTCCTCAGACACTTCAGCGCCGATTCCAGTTACTGACAATTCAGTGGGAGCCAACTCAGTTTGAGAAACCAGGATGTTTTGATTCAGCTCTTTGGTCATGCCTTTAAGTGCTGCTGCGTTCTTAGCTTGGCCGCCATTGGTAATAGTCACTGTGAATTTCACAGGGATTTTTACCAAAGTGCCTTCTTGCACCAGGCTTGGTGTCCAAGTCAGGTTATAAATGTCTTTGGCATTTGAAGGGTTTAAAGTAGCGCCTTCAGGAAGGTTTGAAGCGGTCAAAGTAACTGCCGCACCAGGAACCGGCAGGGAAGCGCGGATTTTTACTGTCTTCGCTTTGCCAGCTTCCCACATAAGGTCGTCTTCGATGTTTAACATGATCATTGATTGAGTAACGTCAGTTTCTTTGATGTAGACAGGTACTTTCTCAATGACAACGGTTTCAGTATTGATGGTAGTCGGTTTGTCCGGACCCATCTGAGTGATTACTTTCGCTTGCGCGCGCATTTCCTCTAAGTCCGAAGACGGACTTTTTTGCCAGCCATCACATGCGGTGAGGGCCATAGCTGCCGGAATTACGATCATCAAACTTTTTACCGTCTTCATATAAACCTCTTTAACACCGTAGTTCAAATTAACGAGCGGATACGCGCATCAATTCGAATGGGTAATTAACATCAACGTTTACTTTTCCTACCGGCTTAGGGAACTGCCAGTTTTTCATTTTAGCAATCATGCAATCTTCAACCAGGCGTGAGTTCAAAGATGTCTGAGAAACACGCGCTGTCGAGATACGACCATTTGGCCCGATCACGAAGTCAACTGCAACACGGCCACCGATGGCTGGCTGAGCTTGCAAGCCTTTCTCGTAGCAATAAAGAATTTGACCTTTGTTACGGTTGATCACCGCAATGATCTGATCAAGATCCAAACCACCTTCAACAGTTGCTTCTGCATCAAGTGGCAAGCTGGAAGCAGACGTTCCGCCCACCATATTCATTTTGCCATAACCTGCACGACCGCCGCCGACACCACGTGTGCCGTAGCCACCAGCAGATTGCGCACGACCACCTTCACCCGCAGAACCGGCGATCAAGCCGTTGCCAGGAAGGAAGCCTTTTACACCACCACGACCTGCAGAACCGACACCGCCACCACCATTGCCGATACCCGCAGAGCGGATGGCTTTCATGGAGTTGTTATCAAGACCCTCGTAACCACGAGTGCCTTTTGGAGTTCCGCCCAATGCAGCCAAGGCACCAACGCGTTGTACGTTGCGGGCTTTCGCTGTGTTGGTTGTGTATTTCTTAACTTTCAGAGGTTGTTTTTTAACCACTGGTTTATAGACCTTGTTGGAAGGTTTGATTTTCTTTTCAGAAACCTTCACGTGGGGTGCTTTTTGTTGAACGACTTTCTGAGTTTCTTGTTTAGGCAATACGATCGTCACCAAAGGAGCTTCGTCCTTTTTAGTGAAGTAAGTCGCCATAACCCAAGCGCCCATCATGATAAGACCCACTAAAACCAAGTGACCGACAGTTGTGCGAGTCAGGATGGTCTTAAGTTGTTCTTCGTCGTTTTCTTCCTGCAAAGTATGAACAGGGCTGTTGATGTCTTCAAAAGTTGCCAGTCTTACGCGACCCAATCCTTGCAGAATTTCACCTTGTTCATTCATTTTGCCAAGGTTGATTTTCTTAATAAGGCTGTATTCGATATCGTTGTTTTTAAGAACACTTAAATCAGCAAGTGCTTCCACGCGGCGAGTGTCCTTCAAATACACGATATTCAAGGACTCTGAATCCACGGCAAATGTGCGGACCTTTTGGCCTGCGATATTTTCCAGAATGATGAGTTTTGCTGCGTTCATGTTTACGTCCTAGTTTCTTTTTTGATCGTCTTGGATCCGGTCATTAAATTCTTTTCTGCCGGTCAGGAGATCATCTAACAATTTATCGTTTTCAACCGTGGCTTTCGTATTCAGAGAGCTTTGGTATTTCCCGCGCAGTGTGCTTCCGTTAAGTTTAAAGGAGGTACCCAGTTGCGGTTTCATGCCTTCAGCTTTCTTTGCCTTGTTTGCAGCGAAGGAGCTTTGGGCACCCAGCATACAAAGCAAGAAAGGGGCCAATAGAATTAGCTTTTTCATAGGCTTTTTCCTCTCTGTAATTGATTTAAACGGCCTTCCAGATACGAAGCCATTAGCGGATGGCCCATTTTTGTCTCCAGAGTTTTAAGTTTTACAATCTCACTGGCGTTGTTAGGCTCAGCTGCCACTGATTTGCGAGCGGAGGCCAAATCAGAAGCACTTGCCGGTGACGAATTTAGCGCACTGGCGATTTCGGACTTCATTTTGCCGCCTTCCTCAAGCTGAGTGATGAGGGTCATCTCGCGTTTAAGGATGTTTTGAACCTCAGGGCGGGCATTGCGGTAGTCAGCAGCCATTTGCGCCAGGGCTGGGGAGCTGTTTAAGAGCTCTGTCTCACGTTGTTCCGCAAAACGGGCCTTCATCAAATAAGGCTTGGATTGAGATTTAAGGATCCCAATGTACTGAGCCTGCTCTTGGGCAGTCAGACCCTTCGGCATAGGAAGATTCGACAAATCGCGAACCATTCTATCGTTTTCACGAGCCACGATCTCAAGGGACATCAATTGAGCTGTGATATCACGAGTGCGGTTGGCTTCTGCCAACAGGCTATCAGCACGGCTCAGAAGCTTAATACGCTCTTTGATGCCGGCTTGCATGCTACGGTCGTTTTTCGCATTGATGCCGTGGGAAGAGATCTGTTTATTGAAGCTGAGCGCCTTGTTGTAGAAAGGCTGTTTTTCAATAAATTGCGCCGCTGAACGGTTGCGAATCTCTTTCATCGCCAAAACGGACTTCAAGTTTCCAGTCATACCCTGGCGTGCGTAAACCAAAAGGGCTGTCTCATTCAACAAAGCTGGTTTACGGCGAAGTTCGCCGGCCTGAGCTTTTAGCTCAGCTGCGGGATTGGAGGCCAATAGCACTAGGCGAGTGCGCACCACAAGGGAGCGGTCACCTTTAAGACCCAATTTAAGGGCTGCACGGTAGTGACGTTGTGGATTGGTGTTAGCCAGGTCCGCCAAAGTACCCAAGCGGAACTCTCTGTCTCGTTCTGAGACTTTTGGCATTTTCAAGCGAACAGCCGTTTTATAAGCGCTGACGAAATCCAATTTGGTCTCGTAGTAGCCAGTCAGTTGTTCAAGCAAGGATTCTTTGCGCGGAGCCGGGATGTCAGATGCGATCAGCTTTTGTAATGCAGCCACATAGATAGCATCTTCACCCAGTTTTTGCGCCAGGATGCTTTCGTTGGTGTAAAACAAAACTTTTTCCTCTGCGGATGCTGTCGCCAGATTCGCAGATGTGATGCGCTTCAAAACAGTGCGCATGTCAGATTTGCTGGAATTTGGATTGTTTGCCAAAGCCGCTGCCTGATTCATCAAAGCTTTGCGTGCCGTCAAATCATATTCAGCTTTGTGAGCAGGGAAGAGGCTCGCGTAGTTTGCTGCCAGATCCTGAATCTGCTCGTCGTTCTTTAGTTGCGCCAAGCTGTCCAGCGCCAGGTCCGCGGATTTTTTGCGAAGCTCTGTTTTGCCGGATTTATCTTCGGCCAGGTCGTTAAACGCAACCGCGGATTCTTTCAATTGTTTTTGCTGGTAGCTCAAGTACGCCAATTGGTAGCGAACTTCAAAAGTCTTGCCTTCGTCTTTTCCTTTCTTAAGGAAGTTCACGTAAGCCGCTTTTTGAATTTCAATGTCATTGGATTTTTCACCAGCCGCAACTTCGTTAAGAAGAGCATTTTGGCGGTCTTTTTCGGAAAGATCAGAGTTGTCACTGATCGCACGGTACAACTGGGCAGCAATAGCGGGTTTACCCATATCCATTGCCACTTGCGCACCACGAGTGGTCATCTCTGTATCTTGCGGGAAAGTATTGGAATAGATCACATACGCGTTCAAAAGATCCTGGTCAGGTTTCAATTTTTTTGAACGGTGAAGCTCCGTCACATAGCGCTTCATGGTTTTTTTAAGCTCTTCGCATTTGGAAGCTTCTTTGCAATCTGTGCTTTTGAAAGCTTTAGCCGCTTTGGCGAAGTCCTGAGTGGATTTTCCTGCCTGACCACGGTCGTAATTGATTTGTGCCATACGCACAAAGGCTTCCAATGTTTCAGTTTCAGTCAGACCTTCCTGATCCATGTAGCGGCTTAGGATGTCATGAGCGGCTTGTTTTTGACCGACACGGTCTGCTTCTTTGGCAAAATCCAAAAGAAGTTCTTTGCGTTTTTCTTTAGGGGAAAGCACTTCAAAACGCGCGATCTCTTTAGTTGAAATATTACGGCGCGCATAGAAAGTGCCCAGGTCGCGTACGATATCTGCGTGGAACACAGGATCGTATGAAGTTCCTTTTTCCGTATCACGAGTGATTTGTTCTGGTTTGGAAAGAAGAGATTCCAAAGTTTTGATGGCAGAAGCCAGTTTCTCTTCGTTGAAATCACTCCATGCCATATTGTAAGTGATCAACGCACGGTTTTGCAGGTTCTTATCCTGGAGTGCGATCACGTAGTGGTTTTTCGCCTCTTTGAATTTGGCTTTTTGGAATAAAAGATCGCCCAGTTCCGCATGAGAACGGGAGACGATGTCTTTGGCGATATTTTTCTTTTTAGCGTCTTTAACTATGCTTTGGAAAAGATCGATAGCCTTGTCGATTTGACCGGCCATTTGATAAAGATGTCCCAATTGGAACAGGATGGGACCGTGTTCGTTCAATTGAACCTGGGAAAGCAGGTTCTCATAGATCTCAACCGCTTTTTGGCGGTCCGCTTTGGATCCTTTGCAACCATCACAATTGGACTCCATCTCCTGCATAAAGCGCGTGCGCGCTCTTTCAGCCAGAGTGTCAGCCAGACGTTGCTGAGTCGGGACCCACGATGGATCTTTTTTATCCATCGCCGATAAAACGCGCTCCATCTTGCCGACGACAAGATCCTGCGTGTCGGAGTTCATCTTTTCCGCGCGGGCGATCTGAGTGAACAGGGTACCCGCAAGAATTGGACTGATAATGAGGAGGCGTTTTAAGTTTTTCATTGTTTTGGTACCACCGCGAATTTAAGTTTTTCGATACCTGCCAGTGATCCAGCTTTGATGATTGGATCCAGGTCCGCGTATTTCATTTCGGTGTCAGCTTGGATCATAAGCTCGATCTCTTGTTTGGCGTCTTTCTTCAAAGATTCCAATTTGGATCCCAACTGGCTGTCTGCAACCCGTACGTCATTGATAAAGTAGTTGCCCTTTTCAATTCTTAAAATCGGCATCTCTTTTTCAACACTGGTCGCCTGATCTGCCAAAGGCAGATTGATGTTGCCGGATTTCACTTCGATACCGGTCGACTGAGTACCGATCAAAAGGTAAATCACGATAATTGAAAAAGCGTCGATCAAAGATGTCAAAGGCAGAGCCAATGCAAGATTACCTTTGCCACCAGATTTCTTGCGCGAGCCTGGTTTCAGGCTTTGCGCTTCTGCCAGCAAGGAGCGTTTTTGATTGGTGTTTAAGAATGAAGTTCTCATAATATTACCCTAGTGGGGACAAGCCCACGCCTTCGAATGAGTTTTGCTTCAATTTATCCATCACACGGATCACATCACCGTAATTGGTTTGTGCTCCAGGACGAACAACACTTGTTTTTAGCTCAGGCCATTTTGCTTTGTAAGCCTGCAATCGTGACTCGAGAGTCGCCAAATCCAAACCTTTTGATGACTTCGCAATACGCTCTTCCAAAGTTTTAGCCTTGGGGATATCGCGCAAAGAAAGTTGCACGCTGCCGTCCGCTTCCATTGTTACCCAAAGGGACGGTGGATTTGTCGCGCCAGCTGTGGAGTTGTCTCCGATGGCCTGTTTTGTATCAATTGTACCGACCTGCAACCACACTGCAGTCAAAAGCAAAAAGCAGATGAGTACAGAAAGGATATCCAGGATCGGCAGGATATTGAGCTCGAAATTTAATTTGTCGTTACCGTTACCTGATGCGCTCATAAAGCCCTCTCAGTTATGCGTTTTTATTACTACTTAAGTGCTTTTTCTTTTTTGTCAGAAACTGGAGCGTAGTGGTAACCAAGCTGGATGAACAAATTCAAAGCGCCTTTGTTCAGGTCTTCTGTCAAACGAGTCGCTCTGTTTTGAAGAACCGCATACATGATCAAAGCTGGAACCGCTACGATCAAACCGTAAGCTGTCGTATTCATCGCCAAAGAGATACCTTGTGACAAGATCGCCGCTTTTTCTGCAGGGTTTGCGTTAGAGATACCGGCAAATGAGTGGATCAAACCTGTGATCGTACCCAAAAGACCCAGCAATGTAGCTACGTTGGCAAACATCGCTAAGAAACCAATGCGTTTTTCCACGCGAGTTGATTCTTCAAGAAGAACTTCGTCCATTTTAAGTTGGATTTCCTCTTTACCACCCATATCGATAGCCGCTTGGATACCGGCAGAAGCCACAACACCCAATGGTTGAGTCATACCCAATTGCATTGAACGGCGTAGAGCCTTATCCAGGTTTCCAGCCTTGATATCTTCAGCTAGAGTTTTAGAGATATCCTTTTGATTTACTTTGCGATTCATGAAAAGCGCAACAGAGCGCTCAGCAATAATAGCCACAGAAACGATCTGAGCAGCTAGAATAGTCCACATCCAGATAGCATCTCCTGAAGTAAAACCGCGACCAAGTGACATTAAAAATTCCATGTAATTCCTCCGGGTTAAAAGTTTTCCCGCAAGACTACGAGCAAGGCCTGAGCCACATAAAAAGCGACTGTGTTGGCTTTGACAGGATTTTAGCGACTAATTTTGGCACAGGTGACGTTTTGTGGCGGCCCTTAGGGAACGCTAGACATATTCATTTTGTCGGAATGGAGTCGTTGAAAATATAAAAAAAAGGCCAGCTTAAAGCCGGCCTTTGCAATAACAATGGAATTCAGACTATTCCAAGTGAGTTCTTTGCATGATGCTGCGATCGCATTTGCCAGTGAAGGCATGATCTTTAGCGCGCTCTTTTGGAGCATTCTCAAAGAAGCGGCGAAGGCCTGGAACATTCACGGAAACCATTTGGGCCATTTGTGCTTCAGACGGGTTGTGAGTGGTGCCCATTTCAAACAACAAAGACCAGATGCCATGCTTCCAGTAAGCATAGTCTTCAAATGCACCATCAGCTGCATAAAGCATGTCTTTGGAGTTCCCAACATCATAACCGCTTTCCACAACCGCATCTTTGGAAAGTTGAATGAATGTGGCGTCATCTTTGGTCATCACGTCACGAGTTGAAAAGCCCCAAGGATACAATACTGCGGGCCAGTGAGTGTGCAAAGTTGCAGAGCTGATGATGTTTTTGGCATCGATAAAGTCCGCCAATGCCTTAGTGGCTTTGGATTTAAAAGGTTTTCCTGTGATACAAGGTCCTGGATAGTCGCGGTTTTGGTCCACTGAATTGTAACCAACGCGCTCATAGCGGGAGCGACTGTTGAAGCCTGGGATATTCAAAACCGGAATGATGTAAACGGTGTGACCTTGGATTGGGTTTTTTGCAAATGCATCTGCAGCACCCATTGCCACAGCTGTCGAACCGTATTCGTTGCCGTGATGAGTACCCACGATCAGGTTGGCTCTTTCGCCATTGCCGATTTTAATGGCGATGATGTTTTGACCGGAATCAGAAGGGCCCAGATCAATAAGTTCAGTGGTTGAAGGGTTGGCTTGTTGAATCTGCTGCAAAGTCTGAACAACGGTTGCATAGTTGGTAACAGGCGCATTGGATGGTGATACTAATAGAGAGAATAAAAGTTCTAGCATGAATATTACGATGCGGACTCGCTCCTGGCCTTGTCAAAAGACTAAGGCGGTCCCAAAGTAGAACTGGACTAAAAGCTTGCGGGTAGTTTGTGAGGCGAAACTACGAAATCGTCGCAAACTTTCTGACGTATTCAATGACTGAAGATTTAAATTCTTCCGGTAAGCCCACAAAGCGCAGACCCGCATAACCATCATTACCTATATAGACAACTTCGCAAGTGGTGGTGATCGTCTGATACAGATTCGGACTGGAGAGTGTGGCAAAGAATTTCTGACCTATTTGCAGGCCATCGGCATCGTTGATACCCAAACCACCTTCGCTGATGGAGATCACGCGGCATTTGATGGAAGCGGAAGTTTCAGAAGGTTCAAATTCCAACGTGCCCACAATCGGTACGCGAGGGTGGGATCTGCGGCTGATGCCAAGATCGTCAACGACCTGTTGAAGTGCGTATACTTCCTTCCAGGTTCTGCCGCCATCGGTGGAGATATCCACCTGCGAGAGATCGGTCATTTTTTTAAGTTGTGCGATCATGTCTGAATACACCACAGGTGTCTTGGAAGGTTTGCCTTCGATGCGTGTCAGCCAGGTTTTGCTTTGATCGCTGGCAGCAGTTACGGGTGGCAGGCTTTTGATTTTGGCGCGCCATTTGGACGGGGTTTCCCATTCACCTTGACCGCGTCCCCAAATAGAAACTTCTTTCATGGATGCGATTTGTGATTCAATTTCCTCTGGTTCAAACGGCCCTGTCACTTGTCCTTCATTGAGGATAAACCAAATTTTCGACATTCCCAAGTCACCCTTCTGAAATCTGTATTGCCTTTATTACAGCGAAAGGTATATCACTTTGTCTAGGAGATTTACGAATGAAATACATTATCGCAGGCACCGATCGCCCGGACTCTAAAACGCTGAAGTTGGCCCATTATGTTCAAGGGATTTATGAAGCTCAGGGTGAGCATGTCGAGATTATTGATCTGGTGGAGGTTAAGGAACACCTTCATACCGGACCTCATTATGGAAAAACCCATTCTGGATTGCAGCCTTATTTGGATAAATTGGTGGCTTCCGAAGGATTGATCGTTATTTGTCCTGAGTACAACGGTTCCATGCCAGGAGCTTTGAAGTACTTCATCGATCACATGAAGTTTCCTGAAACGTTTGAGTATCGCCCGGTGTGTTTCATTGGCTTGGGTTGGATGTTTGGTGGACTTCGTCCGATTGAACATCTGCAACAGGTCTTTGGCTACCGCAATGCCTTCATTTACCCAGAACGTATCTTCATCATGAATGCTCCCAAGGTTTTGAATGACGAAGGTGAGCCACAAGATGAAACCATCAAGCAGTTGTTGGTGAAGCAGGCGACAGGATTCAGAAACTTTGTTTCTGCCTTGTCAGCTTTCAAAATCGACGCAAATTCTATTATTGCGTCAAAGAAGTCGTAGTAGCTGATGCTGGGTGGCTGTTGTCAGCCAGCGTCTTATCAGTCAGACGACCTTCAAAATAGATCAGCCCGATTAAAATCAATGCTGCCAGAGCCCACTTGGAGTGGGCGATGGTCCGCAGAACCAGGTTTTTATGATCAGATCGAAACATAAGTTTACTCCCTGAACCTCTATTTTCCCTCAACGCACAAAAATAAGGCAACTGAAGAAGGCGTAATGTGAAGTGCTGCGTTACAAACATATGTCCAGCTACTGACAAGAGCTTCGTGATTCCCTACACTTAACTTTTAAAACTTAAGGGAGTTGCGCTATCGAACACCAAGACCATGGTCATAAAAACGCCAATCTCGCGATGCTTTCACTCGCGGCTTTGGGAATTGTATTCGGTGATATCGGAACCAGCCCGTTGTACGCCTTGCGCGAATGTTTCGGTGGTGAGTACGGTTTGAATGTCACTCCCGAGAACATCATCGGAATTCTCTCGTTGATTTTCTGGACACTGATTACTGTTATCTGCGTGAAGTACATGGCGTTCGTTATGCGTGCCGATAATAAAGGTGAAGGTGGAATTCTTTCCTTAATGGCTTTGGCGGTGCGCAGTCAGCACACGAAAGACATCACTCATCGTCGCTGGATTATGACCATCCTCGGTCTTTTTGGTGCGGCACTTCTTTATGGAGACGGTGTTATTACTCCGGCCATCTCTGTTTTGTCTGCGATGGAAGGTTTGAAAGTCGTCACTGATAAGTTCGATCCCTACATTATTCCAACCACGATTTTCATCATCAATGCCTTGTTTCTGATGCAAAGATACGGGACCGGAAAAATCGGTGTGATCTTTGGGCCCATCTTGATGTTGTGGTTTACGACACTGGGAACCTTGGGCACCATCGGCTTGTTTAACAACCCGCAAATCCTTGAAGCCTTGTGGCCTCATCATGCGATTGAATTTTTCTTCCGAAATGGTGTTCATGCCTTTTTGGTATTGGGCTCTGTCGTCCTGGTTGTGACTGGTGGAGAGGCACTCTATGCCGACATGGGGCACTTCGGTAAAACGCCGATTCGCATGGCGTGGTTCTTTGTGGCGTTGCCGGCTTTGGTATTGAATTATTTCGGGCAAGGTGCACTTTTACTTTCAGATCCTACAGCAATTGAAAATCCATTTTACTTGCTGGCTCCCAAGTGGGCGATCATTCCCATGGTTTGTCTAAGTACTTCCGCCGCGGTAATTGCCTCCCAGGCATTGATTTCCGGCGTGTTCTCAATTACTCGTCAGGCGATCCAGCTGGGGTTCTGTCCGCGTATTAATATCGTGCACACTTCCTCCCAGGAGATCGGTCAGATTTATATTCCGGCCATCAACTGGTCTTTGTTCATCGGCGTAGTCTGGTTGGTATTGACGTTTAAAACCTCCAGTAATCTGGCTGCGGCCTACGGTATTGCGGTGACGGGGACGATGGTTATCACCACTATCCTAGCCTATGAAGTTGCCCGCCAAAAATGGAACTGGAGCTTCTTTAAGGCATTCAGTATTTTTGGTGTGTTCTTTATTATCGATGCTGCTTTCTTTGCGGCAAATATCCATAAAATCCCGCATGGCGGTTGGGTGCCATTGGTGATTGGTGCGTTGATTTATCTTTTGATGACAACATGGCAGAAGGGCCGCCAGGTTCTTTTCCGTCGATTGAAAGAGCGCTCCATGCCGACAGAAGATTTCATGCTGAAGCTTCTGCGTGAGCCGCCGATTCGTGTTCCAGGTACGGCCATCTATATGTCGGGAGATCCATGGGGTGTGCCAGCGCCGTTGTTACATAATTTAAAACACAACAAAGTTCTGCATCAGCGAGTGGCGATTTTGACCATTCAAACGCGCGAGGTTCCGTTCGTTTCCAAAAAAGACAATATTTCCATTCAGGAGATTGTTCCGAACTTTTACCGCATTCTTGCGTATTACGGATTCATGGAAACTCCGAAGATGAAACACATCCTTGAGGCTTGCCGCAACAAGGACATCAACTTCAACGTCAACGAGACCACTTTTGTTTTGGGCCGTGAGACTATTATCGCCACCAAGGGCGGCCCACCACGACCGGATGAGCCTCATATGTCGCACTGGCGTGAGCGTCTGTTCGCAGTGATGTCCAAGAATGCGCAAAGACCCACGGCCTTCTTCCGAATTCCACCGAATCAGGTGATCGAAGTGGGGATTCAGGTCGAGATTTAAACTCGGCCTATAAGGCGGGAGCTGCTGAGGATTCAATATGTCTATTGGTGCCCAGCAGCTTTTCAATTTTATCCTGCTCAGTCATGCCATCCTGATATCCGATCTCCAGTAAAGTTTGAATGTACTGCTTTTCAAACAGAAGAAAGCTCGCCAGCTCAGCGGATTCCTCCAGACTGCCCAAGCCCTTCAGAAGATAGCGAATCATTCGGGGAAGTTCGTGCGCATGCTCTGCCGCGATTTTCGAAAAGTCCTGTGAAGGTGATACCCAGACGACGTCCACTGGTTTCACTGTCAGGTTTTTACGCGCGCTCGAGGCAATCTTGCTTAAAGCCAGATTGATGCGCTCAATTCTTTCAATATCAAACTCAAGTCCATCGCTCATGATGGCATGAAGTAAGACACTCGCGACACGTGCCACACTGGGCTCCTGAGCAGGTGCTGTTTCGTGTGTAGTATAACAGACCTCCTGCTGGCGCCGGACTCCGATCGCCAGTATGCGATCCGCACCCATGTAGATGGCGGGAGCGCAGGGGCTGAAGTTCCGAATCGACCCATCCCCGAAGTACCTGGAACCCACTGCAGTCGGTGGGAATAAAACCGGAATGGCCGATGAAGCCATCACGTGATCGACGGTGAGCAGGGATCTTACGGCCTGTCTTCGTACTCTTTCCCATAATTCTATCTCCTGGGCCCCTTGAATAAAGGTGACCGTTGATGAGGTGTGGAAATCCAAAGCGGAAATTCCCACGCCATGAATTTTTCCTGATTCGATTTTCTTTTGAATGTTTTCAAACTTGCAGTTTTTCTGAATGAGCTCCCGCAGAGGTGCCGTGCTTAGCAAGGACTTTCCCGGGGTGCGCTTCATGCCTCCGCTGGATAAGTCCATCAACCAATGAAGAGCACCGCGAGTCAGGGAGATTGGATCAGAGATAAAAACATCGTGGCTTTGTAAACTCCCCCAGACATTTTCCAGAGCCGCGCAAGCTTCCTGAAAATTCCCCGGATGTGATATGAGCCCACAAGTGTTGATCGCACCTGCACTCACTCCCGTATAGACTTTAAAAGGATTGTCGATTGAAAGTTTTTTGCAAATTTCCGCCACCGCCAATAGCACGCCGACCTGATAAGCTCCTCGTGCGCCGCCACCTGAAAGTACCAGGCCTAGGTTTGACATAGATACGGACTCCTTTTGGACTTGCGAGCGGGGGAGGATAGAGAGAAACTATGTACAAGACGAGGTTGTGATAGTGACTTCAAATTTGCTATCCCACTCTATTTGAAAGAGCGTTGACCTCGCTAAGGGAGCCTACGGCTCCCTTCTTTTTTTACTGCATGTTTCTTGAGCTTTTAAATGCCTCGCGCTCGGCTCTTCTTTCTGCCTCTAATATTTCAGACAAGTTCGTGCGCCGCTCTTTAACGGTGCGATCAATTTTATTCAGATAGGACGCCAGATGATGAAACAGCTTTTCTGTTTCTGAGTCTGTTTCCAGGCGACCTTCTTCACCTTTAATTTCCTCAATCAATCGATCGATAATAAAAAGTGCGGCATTCAGGTTGGTGCCCACTTCATGCAGAAACTCGGTCTCTTTATATAGTTCGCGATCCACCATGATTCCCCCTGAAGGAATTATGCGAACTCGTTCCCGGGCTCACAACATGTAGCATTACAGTCCCTTATGACGCCTTGCGTGGAAAATTTATAAACCAATCCTGGAGCCAAAATGAGCTTCCCTTGGGTCATTTAACTCAAATCAAATCTGCTTAGTTTTTAAGCTGAAACGCGTCTTCTTAGCGGAAATATTAGGTTATTGTTAAGAAATGGTATTGAAATGGGACCAAAGTGCTGGCACTTTCATTGCTTATATTCAAGTTGGCTCCATTTTGGGACCAGTTGATTGCTCCAGATGAAATCGTAGTGAATGTGAAACGACAACTATCTGAAAAGCAGCAGCGTTGAATAAATGAAGTTAGAAATTTAACGGTTAACAACGATTAACAAAAGAAAACGAAAAGGGGATCAACAGGTGAAAAAACAAATTCTTTCATCACTGATTTTGGCGGGAACTTTGGTAGTAGCAACTGCTCAAGCTGAAGAAAACCAAAATGCAAACACAAGCACAGTTAAAGTAACTGACGTTCAAAAAAAGGACGAGCAAAACAAAGGTGATCTGGATCAAGAGATCACAAATGCAAAAATGCGTGCGGAGTCTGGTTCTAAATCCAAACTTTCTATCGCAATGGATTTGACGTACAACGGTGGTAACTTGGAAGAACCATTTGGACCAGTTCGTCCAAACTACGCTGGTGTATCTGGCGCGGATTCCAATACTTCTCTTTCTGCTGATATCGCGGTTGCATACCGTTTGTCTGCACGTGATTCACTTCGTTTTGGTGCTGGTGCAAACATCGATACTCCACTTCAAAACAACACTTCTGAATCTACAAACCAAGATGGCTACAGAAAAGCTTCTGTTTCCACTCCGTACGTTTCATGGGGTCGTTCATTCCGTGCGATGAACTTGCAACAATCCGTATCTGTTGGTGGTTACTACTACACAACTCCGTACATGACTGAAATTTACAAAGCGAACTCTTCATTGTCTGCAAGCTGGACTGTATTGGGTGAAATCCCGAACACAAACTGGCAACCAGGTTTGAGCTTGTCTCTAAGCTATGTATTCTTTGATGACAGCGCGAATGCTGGTGACACTGCTTCCAGTGGTGGTGCGGGTCGTTCTGATTACTCTATCGGTTTGTTCCCATTCATCGAATACGCTTTCAACGACATGTTCTCTTTCAGAACTGTATTCCGTCCATCAAGCTTCGATCACTACCGTAACGATGATGCAACGACTTTTGACCACAACATGTGGACTCAATCTGTTGGTTTGGGTATCGCAATGACTCGTGACGTATACTTGTATCCGAACCTTCAGTTCGCTCCAGAATACGCTCAAGCAGACACTACAAACGTAGGTATCTCTGCAACTATCAACATGTTCTAATCATTTAGAAAATGAAGATGCAAAAAAGGCAGCCAGTAAAGAGGCTGCCTTTTTTTATTCGTGAATAAAGAAAGCCGGGGAATTCAAAGCCCGGTCGATCGCAAAAGCACAGTTGATCAATCCGACGTGACTGTATGTCTGCGGGAAGTTTCCCCACTGACTGTTCATCTCGACATCGTAGTCCTCGCTCATAAGTCCCACGTGATTCTGTGTCGTGATCACACGCTTGAGCAGCTTCTCGGCCTCACTCGCGTGCCCTAAGTTTGCCAAGGCTTCGATATACCAAAAACTGCAAACCAAAAACGCTGACTTTTGCACGCCGAAATCATCCGCGTGCTTGTAGCGCAGGAAGAAGCCTGGAGACAGCTCCAGTTCCTTGCGAATCGCTTCCAGGTGATCCATGGCCGCTTCGGGTGATTTGTTCTTAAAGTAGCCCAGCGTGATCAATTGAAGCATGCAGGCGTCCATCTCGTCAGTGCCCAGCGCCTGCGCATATGCTTTTTTGGCAGGGGAGTAAGATTTTTCAATCAATTGGGCAGCATGCTGAACAGCTTTTTCCGCACGGACTAACATATCCTGATCTTCGATGGATTTTGCGATCGACTTTGCAGCCAGCGCCCCTGCCCAATGAAACATCAGTGTATAAGTATGAACTGATTGTTTGCCGCGGAATTCCCATACTCCGTTATCGGGTGCCTCCATGTAACGTTCAATGTGTTTCAGGATCGATTTGATAATTTGCGGTGAGGATTTTTTAACATTCAGTCGTTCATCAGTGTAAAGTTTAAAGAAAGTCAGCAGGACCTGGCCATAAACATCGTGCTGAATCTGACTGCCAGCCTGATTTCCCACGCGAACTGGCTTATTACCCATATATCCATTGAGATCCTCAACGATCTCGGTCATCTCTTTGGTGCCATCAATGCGATAGCACGGTTGCAGATTTTCAAGATTGTCGATATCCAGATTTTCGATGAAGGAAGTATATTTCTTCATCTCTTCAAACTGACCCAAAGAGTTCAATGCCGATAAAGTATAATAAGTATCTCGCACCCAGCAAAAGCGATAGTCCCAGTTGCGACCTTCTTGATCAATCTCAGGCAGGCTGGTGGTTGTGGCCGCAGTAATGGCTCCAGTGTCTTCATACTGATGAAGCTTTAATGCCAGTGCAGAGCGAATCACTTCTTTTTGAAACACACTTGGTAAATGACAGTGTTCCACCCAGGTGTTCCAGTATTTTTCTGTGCGTTTTAAGAAATCTTCAAATGTTGTTTCAAGTGGAGCTTCGAAGGGAACACCCCAGCTTAAAACAAAATAGAGATCATCATTCACCACAAATGATTTTTCCTCATTGATATAGCTGATTGATGCATTTGTTGTAAGGCGAACAGGTTGTTCTAGTCCTTCGTAGCGAATGTGATTGCTGCCCATGAGACGTTGCGGAATTTTTTTTCCGTAATCTCCAACTGGGTGGCATTTCACGTTTATGCGCGGTTGTCCCGAGAGCTTTTTTACTTTGCGAAACAGCATTAAGGGTTTATGATATCTTTCATAGAGATTAAATCTCGGTGCGAAATCTATCACCTCAAATGCACCATCCTTTGTCTCAAAACGAGTGCAAAGAATATTTGTGTTCTTGATATACTCCTGTGTTGATTTGAAATCCTTTGTCGCAGGCTTGATCGAAAATTCTCCGCCTTTTTCATCATCTATCAAGGACCCAAAAATAAAACTTGAATCGAATCGCGGCCAGCATAACCAGCGGATGTTGGCGTCTTGATCTACCAGGCCTGAATAAGCGCAATTGCCTATGAGGCCCAAATTATAACGGTGTGAATTTAATGGATTGGTTTTTACAGACATGTTCAATCCTTTCTTTGTTCTCTGCCATTTATCCTAAAGGAGGAATTGATGATATCAAAGTCCAAAAGAATCTTCGTCAGTAATCGTTTGCCATTCAGTATAAATAGCAAAGGTGATTTGAAAAGAGGAAGTGGGGGACTGGTATCAGCATTGATGGGTGTTTGTCAGAATGAACCCTTTGCGTGGTTTGGATTTGAAACAGATGCTTCGCATGCCGCAAAAATTCCTGAGGCTGCTAAAAAGATTCTTCCGGATTTGGATTGCTATCCTGTGGTGCTAAGTAAAGACAAGTATGACAAGTACTACAACGGATTTGCGAATGATATTATCTGGCCACTTTTTCACTATGAAAGTCATCTCGCCAACTTCAATCGCAAAAATTGGGAGCAGTATAAAGAAGCCAATAAACTGATGGCCCAGGAGATAGCGAAAGTTGCAACTCCTGGAGTCACTGTTTGGATTCATGATTTTCATTTTATGACCTTGCCTGAGTATTTGCGCGAGCTTGTGCCCGATATTAAAATTGGATTTTTTCTACATATACCATTTCCCAGTGCCGAATTGTTCAGACAGCTTCCGGTGCGCGAGGAAATTTTGCGCGGACTTTTGAACTGTGATCTGGTGGGATTTCATGAACACTCGTATTTACGACAGTTTGTTGTAAGTCTGAAAGCCTGTCTTGGTGTGGATTCATCCTTTTTCCGCGCAGAGTACAATGGGCGCACCACTCACTTCGGTGTTTATCCCATCAGTATTGAAGGCGATGAAATTAAGGAAAAATCCTGTTCAGAAGCGGTTCTGCAGAAAGTGGAGTCTTATAAAAGCAACGGCAATGCGCCGTTTATGATTTTGGGTATTGATCGCCTTGATTACACCAAAGGATTGGAACTTAAACTCAGGGGGCTGCAAGCGGCTCTTAGAAAGTACCCGGAGTTGGTCGGTCAGGTTTCCCTTATGCAGGTGGCGATTCCTACGCGGGAAAAAGTTCCAGCCTACATGAAAATAAAAAAAGAAGTCGACCAGCTTGTGGGCAACATCAACGGAGAATTTGGTTCGCCGGACTACAATCCGGTTCACTACGTTTTTAATTCTGTTTCTGAAACCGAGCTTTTAGCGTTGTATCGCAGAGCCAGTTCCGTGCTGGTCACAAGCAAGCGTGATGGTATGAATCTGGTGGCTATGGAGTACGTGATGTCCCAGGATTTGCAGGATCCGGGTGTCTTGATATTAAGTGAGTTTGCCGGTGCGGCGTCATTGTTAAGTGATGCATTGATTGTGAATCCCTGGGATGTTGACGCAATCGCAGACGCGATTTATCAAGCCTATCAGATGGATCTGGAGGAGCGGACAAATCGCATGGAGCATCTGCAGGCGATTTTATCCCGTTACTCATCAAGCAAATGGGCCCGTGGTTTTTTAAAAGAACTGGAAAGTGTTCATCAATCTGTGGCAATCACTCCCAAGAATCTGAAACCCCAGAAAAGTGCATGGTCAGATGAATTTAATCAGAACCTGATTCAAGGCCGGTTAAAGGTTTTGATCGACTATGATGGAACTATAGTGCCGATTGCCAAAAGACCTGAACAAGTTGTGCTGATGGAGGAGACTCGGGATTTATTGCGGGAGCTTGGACAGAATGCCGATGTTTATGTGATCAGTGGTCGCACCCGGGAGTTTTTGGATGCACAGCTAAAAGGACTTGATCTGGGATTGATTGCCGAACATGGGGCTTTCTATCGTGAGCCCCATGGTCCCTGGGAAAGTCGTATCTCCACAGACGTTCAATCCTGGTATCCCCATGTGGAGAGAATCATGAACGACTACTCTGAAAGAGTCCCATTGTCGTTTGTTGAAAAAAAGAAGGCCTGTCTGGTTTGGCACTTTCGATTGTCTCCGACCGACTTTGCAGCGTTTCAGTCCAAAAAACTGGATGATGAATTGCAAGTTGGTATGGCAAATGAACCTGTTTCGATCAGCCTGGGTAATAAGATTGTTGAAGCCAAAGCGGTCGAGTGCAACAAAGGGAACTTTGTCCGTTGGTTGATGAAGGAAAAAGGAAATGCCAGCAAGATCCTATGTCTGGGGGATGATCGCACGGACGAGGATATGTTTATTGCTCTTGGTAAGGCTGGCATCTCGATCAAGGTGGGAGATGGCAAAACAGCAGCAAGATACCGCTTGAAACATCAAAACGAAGTAGCGCCCTTTTTACGGGAATTGATTCAGTTTGTAAGTGAAAACCAGGAAGCCGAAGTTAGGGCATAAAAAAGGAGGGGTGACCCTCCTTTTT
Source organism: Bdellovibrio sp. GT3 (assembly GCF_037996765.1). NCBI lineage: Bacteria > Pseudomonadati > Bdellovibrionota > Bdellovibrionia > Bdellovibrionales > Pseudobdellovibrionaceae > Bdellovibrio > Bdellovibrio sp. GT3. Next base: position 1,042,362 of record NZ_JBBNAD010000004.1, read on the forward strand.
GTTTTTTACAGCTGTGCTGTCGCGGTAGCTGAAGTTGTCGGTAAAAGTGGCAGTGGATCAATGGGGCCACGGTTTTTGCGAATTTCAAAGTGCAAGTGAACACCGGTTGCGCGTCCTGTGCGTCCCATCGCTCCGACGACCTCGCCTTTGCGAACCTTTTGTCCTTCGGAAACCAATATCTTGTCGAAGTGAGCATACAATGTGGCCCAGCCGTCGCCAGACTCGATCAGAACCATTTTTCCATAACCTCTGAACTCACGGCCGGCATAGATCACGGTTCCGCCCTGGGCTGCCAATATTGGCGTCCCTTTAGGGGCTGCCAAATCAATACCCAAATGAGGTCTGCGTTTGTTTGGTAAAAAGCCACGGGTCATGCGCGCGCTATCCACAGGCCAATCAAAAGAGCGTTCCTCGTTATGAATTGTCAGTGGTTGGTCTGAAGCTGTTTCGCGACCGGCAGAGTATGAACCTGTTGAGAGTTCACGTGATAATGGAGTGTGATAGGTCGAGCAAGACCCTAAAAGTCCTGTGACGAAAATGCATCCTGCAAAGTTAACTAGTTGTTTCCATCCTGGTGTCATGTCCTCAACTATAGCCCACAAGGGCTCGTATCCAAAGGATTTTTTGACTTTAAATGGTATAAAAAACGACGCAAAAGCTAGGGTGAAAAATGCCTATTTTTGAGTCATTCAGCAGGGTTGGCAAAGCTCATTCTCTGACAGGAATAGAGCTTTGCCTCGACCAAAAGACAGTATTAGTAGATCGGGAAGTGTTTGCACATCTCTTTTACTTCGCTGTGCACTTTGTTTTTTAGGTCTGCATTGTCTGCGCTGTTCAAAACCTGCGCAATCCACTTTCCAATTTGCTTCATTTCTGAAGTTCCCATTCCACGCGTTGTAAGAGCTGGCGTTCCAACTCGAATACCACTTGTGACAAACGGAGAGCGTTTTTCATTTGGCACCGTGTTTTTATTCACAGTGATACCAGCTTCATCCAAGGCGATTTCTGCAACCTTGCCCGTGATTTCACGATCGGAAAGATCAATCAACATCAAGTGATTGTCAGTTCCGCCAGTAACCAGTTTAAATCCTTGAGACAAAAGCTCCTCAGACAAAGCCTTCGCATTGTCGATGACTTTTTGGCTGTACGCTTTGAATTCAGGCTTCAAGGCTTCACCGAAGGCAACAGCTTTTCCAGCGATCACATGCTCAAGGGGGCCGCCCTGAATTCCCGGGAATATGCGTGAGTTCATGATCTTCGCTTTTTCCTCAGAGTTCGTTAGAATCATCCCGCCACGAGGACCGCGCAAAGTTTTGTGAGTCGTCGTAGTCACATAATCCGCATATTCAGCCGGAGACGGGTGGTGGCCTGTAGCCACAAGACCTGCAAAGTGAGCCATGTCGACCAAAAGGTCTGCGCCCACTTCGACGGCGATCTCTTTGAATTTAGCGAAATCCAGAACGCGCGGATACGCGGAGTAACCAGCGATGATCAATCTTGGTTTGGTTTCTTTGGCTACACTTCGAATGGTGTCGTAATTAATACGACCTGTTTCTGGATCCAGTTTGTAAGAGGCTGCTTTGAATAGCATCCCGGAGAAATTCACCGGAGAACCGTGAGTCAAATGTCCACCGTGGGACAGATCCATGCCCAAGATAGTGTCGCCAGCTTTGCAAGCGGCCAAGTAAACACCCATATTGGCCTGGGATCCAGAGTGCGGCTGAACGTTCGCGAAATTCATTCCGAAAAGTTTTTTGGCGCGTTCAATCGCCAGGGTTTCAACAGTATCCACGTTAACACAACCACCGTAGTAGCGTTTGCCTGGATAGCCTTCAGCATACTTGTTGGTCAAGATGGAGCCCTGAGCTTCCATCACGGCTTTCGACGTATAGTTTTCAGAAGCGATCATCTCAAGGCCATATTGCTGGCGCTCGGATTCCTTTTGAATCACAGCGAATACTTCAGAATCAACTTGAGATAGTGGTAAAGACGTCGAATGCATGATGAAACTCCAAATAGAAGAAAGCGCCGGTAAAATGGCCGACGCTTAAAAATTATCACTTGAATAGGGGAAATTTAAAAGCCTCAACAACCAGTGTCGGTAGCCAATTTATCCACGCGGGTCTGGTGACGTCCGCCTTGGAACTTGGTGCTTAAAAAGATCTTAATCATCTTCACGGCAAGATCTGGTGAAATAAAGCGTTCACTTAATGCAATGATGTTTGCATTATTATGTTCACGTGAAAGACGAGCAATGTCTTCATTCCAGCAAAGGGCTGCGCGAATTTGTGGAAAGCGGTTTGCTCGGATCGCCATGCCTTGTCCTGATCCGCAGATCAATACACCCATCGCAGGGCCTTCCAAGGGATCGATAGTTCCGGATTTTTGATTTAGGATTTCGACCTTTGTCAGTTCTTTGCAAACTTTGTCGGCATAGTCCGGATAATCAACAGAGTCTGCAGTTAATGTGCCCTGATCTTTCCATTCAATGTCCGGCATTGCAGACATCACTTTAAGTTTTAAATCCAACCCAGCATGGTCGCTGCCGATATAAATAATCATGATAAATTCCTTGAGGTCGTACAAAGTAAAAAGCCCCTGTTTGAAAGGGGCTTTTCGTTAGTTTTTAAATTTAGAGAAGATCATGCAAGCATTTGTTCCGCCAAAGCCGAAGCTGTTGTTCAGAACGTTGTCGATCTTCGCCTCACGTGCTTTGTGAGGAACATAGTCCAGGTCGCAGTCTTCACTTGGGTTATCCAAGTTCAAAGTTGGCGGAGCAATCTGATCGCGAATTGCCATCACACAGAAAGCGGATTCAATCGCACCAGCCGCACCCAACGCGTGCCCGGTCATGGATTTAGTACTGGAGACCATCACGTTTTTCGCGTGATCACCCAAAAGGTTTTTGATCGCCGCAGTTTCCAAACCATCGCCCACTGGAGTACTGGTTCCGTGTGCATTGATGTATTGGATATCAGTGGCTTTAAGACCGGAGTCTTTCAAAGCCATGGACATCGCCGCATAACCACCGGCACCTTCAGGCGCTGGGGAAGTCATGTGGTACGCATCCGAAGAAACGCCGTAACCTGTGATTTCGCAAAGAATCTTAGCGCCACGTTTTTCCGCATGCTCCAAAGATTCAATAACCAACATCGCAGCACCTTCGCCCAGAACAAAACCATCGCGGTCTTTATCCCAAGGTCGGCTGGCTTTTTCAGGGGCATCATTGCGAGTGGAGAGAGCTCTCATCGCAGCGAAGCCGCCAACGGCCAAACGGCAGATAGTCGCTTCTGCGCCACCAGCCAACATCACATCAGCAACACCATCACGGATGTAGCGAACTGCATCTCCGATAGAGTGAACGCCAGATGCGCAAGCGGATGTAACAGAATAATTTGGACCTTTAAGGCCCAAGGAAATTGAAACCTGACCCGCAGCCAGGTTTGTGATCACGCTTGGGATAAAGAACGGACTTACACGTCCAGGTCCTTTTTCTTTCATCTTGATGGAGGTCTCTTCAAGGTTTTGCAACCCGCCGATACCCACACCAATGATAACTCCCGTTGTCGCTTTCTCTTTTTCAGAAAGCTCCAATTTCGCCATTTCAACCGCCATTTTTGAAGCGGCGATTGAATAGTGAATGAACTCATCCATTTTCTTCTGTTCTTTTTTCTCGATGTACTGATCAGCATTAAAGCCTTTCACTTCACCGGCAAAAGTCACATCGAAGCCTGTCGTATCAAATTTGGTGATCGGGGCAATGCCAGTCACACCTTTTTTTGCATTGGACCAGCTCTCCTCAATGGTATTACCAAGGGGAGTAACGGCGCCAACACCAGTTACGACGACTCTTCTTTGTGGAATGGATGGACGTTCAAATCGGGATGTCATAAAGACTACGCTTTACCTTTTTTTTCCAGGTAAGAAGCAACGTCTTGAACAGTCTTAAGCTTTTCAGCGTCTTCGTCTGGGATTTCAAGATCGAATTCTTCTTCCATAGCCATTACTAGCTCAACGATATCCAAGCTGTCTGCACCAAGATCGTCGATGAAAGAAGCTTCAGGCTTAACTTTATCTGGATCTACGCCAAGTTGTTCTACGATGATGTCTTTTACTTTTGGATGCAATGCCATTTAATCCTCCTGGGTAACATGCAAATTTATTTTTAAACTCTAATAACTAAAATAATTTTATTAACTGGAACCCGCCTTCGCTTTTTGGCTTCGGCGTGGTCATGGGTGATTTGCCTTGGGCAAATCACTCCATGAACATCCCGCCATTCACGCTTAGTGTTTGGCCGGTGATGTACTTGGATTCATCACTTAGCAGGAATCTGACTGCTTGAGCGACGTCGGTGCCTTCTCCGATTTTGTTCAATGGCACTTTTTCCAAGATTTTATTTTTCACTTCTTCTGGCAAAACATCCGTCATTTCAGTCGCGATGTAACCAGGCGCCACGTTGTTCACGCGCACGTTTCTTGATGCCAATTCTAGTGCAACAGATTTAGCAAATGCAACTGTACCAGCTTTGGAAGCTGCATAGTTGGCTTGTCCGGCGTTGCCAGTTTGGCCAATGACAGAAGTGATGTTAACGATCGAGCCCTTGCGAGCCTTCATCATGGATTTTGTAAATGCTTTTGTTACCAGGAAAGTTCCACGAAGATTTGTGGAAACGACAGAGTCAAAATCCTCTGCTTTCATGCGCAACAACAATTGATCCTTGGTGATTCCGGCATTGTTCACAACGCCGTCAACGTCAGACCATTTTTCAAGGATGTGATCAACAGCCTCATTCACGGACTGTTCGTTTGCCACGTCCATTTTGATATAGAAGTGACCTTCGCCTTTTAGAGTGTGAGCAACTTGTTGTGCAGCTTCTTCACGAGAAGAGTATGTGAAGGCAATTTGCGCGCCTTCATCAGCAAGAAGTTTAACAATAGCGGCGCCGATACCACGGCTGCCACCGGTTACTACGATTTTCTTACCTTGAAGTGAATTTCCGCTCATTACTTTTTCCTTAAGTTCCAACGCCGACGCATCGGCGTGCCAGCTGCACGACAATAAAACTAAAGCAAAAGCTCATTGTTTTTATGCGAGTCCACTCTGGCCGAACTCCAAATAAAGCTCAAGAAATTTCAATGACTCGTAGCTTTCAAAAAATCCTCAATAGTTTTGAGGTCTTCCATGCTAGTTGTGGTCATTACTTTAAAGAAGTCGCCATCAATTTTCTTTAGCAACCCTTGGATAACTTTTCCAGCGCCACATTCGATAACTTGAGAGTGTCCAGAAGCTTTTAAAGTCTCCATGGATTGTGTCCAGCGCACCGGTGCTGAAACTTGACGGATCAAATTTTCGCGAAGGTTTGCGCCCTCAGTTTCAAATTTAGCATTGAAGTTTTGTACGATAGGGAATGCCGCTGTTTTGAATTCCATCGCGGTCAAAACCAAACGCATAGTGTCTTCTGCAGGTTTCATCATTTCACAGTGGAAAGGAGCAGACACTTGTAGGGGAATCAGCTTCGCACGCTTTGGTGCCTCGGCCCAGATAGCTTCTGGTTTAAAATTATCTTTCAACCAGTTGATTGCCTTCATAGAGCCAGAAATTACGATCTGCCCTGGGGAGTTGAAGTTTGCTGCTGACAGCGGACCAAAACCAGAATTTTTCACTGTCCATTGGCAAAGTGTTTCAACTTGATCAGGTTCAAGACCCAAAACAGCCACCATGCCACCTTGACCAACTGGTACTGCAGATTGCATCGCTTGTCCGCGAGTGCGCACCGCTTGCATCGCCTGATCAAAGCGAATCACATCGGCTGCAACCAAAGCTGCATATTCACCAATGGAGTGACCTGCTGCGGAGTGAACCTTTACGCCAAACTCAGAGCGCAAAACTTTTTGAGTCGCGGTCGAGACCAGCAACAAAGCGGGTTGAGTGTTTTCAGTCAAAGCTAGATCTGCTTCAGAACCTTCGAAGCACAGTTTTTTCATGTCTTGTTTCAGAGCTTCAGAGCCCTCTTCGAAAACATGTTGAGCGATTTTGAAGTTATCGGATAAAAAACGGCCCATGCCAGGTTGTTGGCTGCCTTGTCCGGGAAATACCAGAGTGAACATAATTTTAGTACCTCAATAGAACGGATCCAGACGTCAAGCCTGCACCAAATGCAGTAAGCAAGATCGTTTGACCACGTTTGATTTTTCCATTTTGAACGGCCCAGTCAAAGGCCAACGGGATTGAAGCTGAAGATGTATTACCTGTTTCATGAAGGTAAAGAATCACACGCTCCATTGGGAATTTAAATTGATCAGCAACAGCTTCCACGATGCGCTTGTTGGCTTGGTGAGGAACAATCCAGTCTACATCATCAGCAGACATGTTGTTCGCTTCCAACGCTTCTTTGCAGCATAGAGCCATTGTGCGAACTGCGTTCTTGAAGATCTCGCGACCTTTCATGGAAACGTAGTGCAAATTGTTGTCGAGAACGTATTGGGATTGAGGCATCAAACTGCCGCCACCTGGAAGTGTCAGAAGCTCGGCCAAATCACCATCCGCGTGAAGGTGAGAGGAGGCGATAACATTTTTATCACCCTCTTCGGCGCGTTGAAGCACCCAAGCGCCCGCACCATCACCAAACAGGATGCATGTTTCACGGTCTTTGAAATTCACAAAGCGAGAAAGAACCTCGGCCCCAAGAACCAAAACGTTTTTGTACATGCCTGTACGGATAAATTGATCAGCAATAGAAACAGAATAAAGGAAACCCGAGCAGGCCGCATTCAAATCAAAAGCCACGATATTGCGGCAACCCAGTTTACTTTGTACGTAACAGGCTGTGGAAGGCATCTGACGATCACCAGTAACAGTGCCGACGATGATCATATCAATATCTTGTGCTGTGAGATTCGCGTCTGCGATAGCTTTTTGAGCGGCACGAAGGCAAAGATCAGATGTGCCTTCACCTTCGGCTGCGATATGGCGGCGTTCGATCCCAGTGCGTTCTACGATCCATTGATTGGACGTCTCCACCATCTTCTCCAAATCGAAATTTGAAAGAATCTTTTCAGGTAGATAAGAGCCTATCCCTGCTACACGAGATCGATACATTCCTGCCATGGATGTCAACCTAACTCTAAGTTATTACTTAGCTGCGCTGATTTGTTTGCCTTTGTAGTACAAAGCGCCGTCAGCACCTTTAGTTGCGCGGTGTGGACGAACTAGTTCGCCAGTTTTTTTGTTCAAAGCTACTGCTGGAGCAGACAAACCGTCATGAGAACGGCGCATATCGCGTTTAGAACGGGATGTTTTTTTCTTAGGAGTTGGCATTTCAGACCTCTTTTAAATCTAACAATATGAATCAGAAGTACGGTAATTTATATAATGTACACTAAAAATCAAGTCTTTAATTAAGCTTTAAGTTCTTTAAAGCTGCAAAAGGACTTTCTGGCTTCTCGGCCGGCATTTCCTCGTTATAGATAAAACCCTGTTCTGGCTCAGGATTTGTGTAAATTGAGCAGTTCGGGTTATCTTGTTTAGGACATACGGGATTATACGGGGTCGCTAGCGCAATAACCTCGTGTAAATATTCCGCCATATCGAAATTTTGCCCTTCATATTCGCAGAAATCAGTCTCATCACCGGAAAGATCGCTGATGTGATTTACTTTCGAATATTTGGAATTGCGCGGCTGATCTTGCTTAGGGATCAGGATTTCACGGTATTTTTCGGTAATTGGGAACTGAATATCAGTGCCGCAGCGAGAACATTGATCTGGGATCTTCGTGCTGATTACTCCAGACATTTCAAAGTCTTTGGAGTTTAAAGGGCGAATCGTAAACTCAGCTGAATAGGTGTTTTTGCCAATTAAATCGGCTAATACAGCGTTGGCCTCGCCAGATTGTGTATCCCACAAATAGGTGCGGCCTTCTTCAGGAATTTCAGCAAGATTGATGGTTAATTTCATATAATAAACTCCGACAAGCGCTCCTTTCTAAAAGGTATGAAGCGCTTCGTCAAGTTGAGAATGGCTACCTTGGAGACCTTTTAGGGTCTGAACAGATCCTGAGCGTTCGGGGACGACTTGATCTGTTTTAGCTCTTTTAGTTGTTTTATCAGGGTTTCCCAGCGTTCAATACTCATTTTCCCCAATTCCTGGCCTTTGGCTTCGATCAGGGGCTTTTGAATCTGAGCTCCCTCATTAAAAGTCGCCAGATCCAGAGATTTGTTCAATTTTGCCATGTGCTCATTGGTCTTCGTGGGATCCTTAAGATATCCCTGCCAGCCTTGGCGTGTGGCTTCGACCACGTTTTTTACCAGCTCCGGGTTTTTCTTTAATGTCTCTTCGCGGGCGGCAAGTACAACCACATAGGGGTTGAAGCCTTCATCCGAAATCAAGAAGCTCTGAACCTTGGCGCCGCCTTTTTGTGCTGCCAACGGCTCAATAGTGATGAAACCTTGTTGTGAGAACTTCTTGTCATTCAGGAAATTTGAAACACCACCAAGATAGGGCACCACCTGCACTTTGGGTTTCCCAAATTTCTGCAGCAAATACTGATGATAGGGAAGTCCGGCCTGAACTGAAAGAGTGCCTTCACTCAGATAAACATCCCGCAAGTTTTTAAAGCCGCGCTCCGCATGGGTCATGATGATGTAGGGAGCTGTCTGGTAGACCGCGAACAAAGCGATGACTTTGTTTTTTGGATTACGGTCCTGGGAAATCACAACTTCATCAGCACTGACGATCGCGAAATCCACTTTGCCATTCGCCAGCATTTGCACTGTGGGAGTGCCAGAACCGCCCTCTTGAACTTTCGCATCGATGCCATGTTTTGCATAAATGCCGCCAATGGAAGCTTCATAAAAGCCACCGAACTCGGGCTCGGCCTTCCAGTTTAAAGCAATGGTCACAGGAGTGGGTTTGGTGTTTTTTGCTTCTACCGCAACAGCAACAGAACTTCCAAGTGTCAAAGCCAGGATCAAAAGTGATTTCATAAGTCTCCCGTAAAATAAGGACGGCGTTTTTGAATCAGGCGATGAGCCAATGTCAGGGCTCCGATTATCAAAAGACCCATCACAGAAAGTAAAATCAAGGCACCAAACACGATATCAACCCGCTGTTGTGTGCGGGCAGAGTCAATCATGGAGCCCAATCCGCCACCAGCCACAAACTCCCCGGCAATGGCGCCAATGATCGACAAACCGGCTGATATTTTCAGGCCGGAATAGATATAGGAATACGCAGCGGGGAGTTTCAGTTTCCACAAAATCTGCCAGGCATTCGCGTGATAAATCTTAAACAGGTCCAGTTGATTTGCCTGAACGCTTTCAAGACCCATCAAGGTGTTTGCGATGATCGGAAAAATCGAAACAATGAAACTTGAAGCAATCACTGTGGGCGCACCAAAGCCGAAATAGATCACCAGTAATGGAGCCACTGCAATGATAGGGACTGTTTGAAAAAACACCGCAAATGGCAAAACAGCGCGCTTTAAAAGGTCGGATAAAGAAAAGACCACAGCCAGGATCGTTCCAAACAAAATACTTAAGAACCAACCCATAAGGGTGTTCCAAAGAGTTTGCGAAAACGATGTAACATAATCAGATTTCAACTCAATCAAAGTTTTTACGACAGTTTCCGGTGCTGGAACCAAGGATTCTGCAATAATATTTTGCTTCACCAAAATCTGTAAAACACTGGTAACTAAAAGAAAAAATCCAAGGGCTGGGATGAAGCGCTTCATCGTTTTAACCCTTCTGAAAGTTCTTTGATGATGCGGTTGAATTCCGGTGATGTTCTAAGTTCTTCCTGGCGTTCTTTGGGTAAGGTCAGATTTTGATCCAAAACAATGCCTCCGCCGGATTTAGCCATCAAAACCACACGTTCAGAAATAAAGACCGCTTCTGATAATGAGTGAGTCACAAATAAAACAGTCAGACCTTCACTTTGCCACAGATCACGCATTTGTAATTGCATTTGATAGCGCGTGAATTCATCCAAGGCAGCGAATGGTTCATCCATTAGCAGCAGTTTTGGCTTTGTTACCAGGGCACGGGCAATGGAGACACGCATCTTCATGCCGCCTGAAAGTTGGTGGGGAAACAGGTCCGCGCTGTCTTGCAGGTTTACTTTATTAAGAGCGTCCAAAGCTCTGGATTTGATTTCATTTTTGGAAGTTCCTTTAAGTTCTGGACTGATTTCAAAGGGCAACAGCACATTTTCCAAAACTGTTTTCCAAGGCAGTAAATTTGCATCTTGAAATACAAAGCCGAAATGATTCTTCTGGGAGTTTTTAAGTTCTCCCGCTGTGGCGCTTTCCAATCCGGCGATCAATCTTAAAACCGTGGATTTTCCACAGCCCGAGGGCCCGACTAAAGATGTAAATGAACCTTCAGGAATCTGCAGGGAAAAATCCTTTAGAACTGTTTTTGTTCCAAAGTCTTTCTTAAGATTTTTAATCTGAATACCTGAAAGGTCCGACATTTTTAAACCCAGTCGTAGTTAAAGCTGATGCTGATACGCTCTTTATCAGAACTGTTTGCTGGGACTTCGTGACGCAGCCAGCTTTCAAACAACACAACATGGCCTTCTTGCGGTTCAATGGAGTGGTAGCGCTGATTGTGCACCTTTGCATTGTGTTTGCGTGGTGGCGAAGCCATGAATGAATCCATGCGCGGATCTTCAAATTTGATGGCCGAGCAATTCTTGGGTGTTTGCAAATAGTAAGTCCCGCTAATAACTGAAAGCGGGTGCAGATGCATGGTGTGAATCACATCGGATGGCATGATGTTCACCCAACAAGAGCTCATGCGAAGTTCTTTGGGATTGATGTCCATTTCCAGGTGCTTTACGAATTTGCGCACGTGTTTATCGATCTGTTTTTCCAAATCGTTAAAGGTGCTGGAAAACTGATGAAGTTGGGCCATGGAGCCATAGGAAGTAAAACCACCCTTATAGTTCTTCTTGGACCAAGCCTGCCCCTCCTCATCGATTTCGGCAATTTTAAGTGATTCCATTTTCAGATCCTTGTTTAGAACCTTGGTTTTTGCCGCCTCCTGAAGAGGGCTATAATAAACGAATGTTGGAAAGAGGGTTTTGATCATCAATTACCTGTCCGAACTGTGCTCTTTTGAGACGAAATTCCTGTCTAATATTGAGACTTTAGGCTGAAATAACCTTCAACGCAAGTGGCGATGTTCATTTCCTTTACAGGAGCGGAGCGTGGAAAGTCACAGCCCTGTGCCAGCTCAAATATATGCATGCCAGCCTTGGCACCACCGATGCAATAGGTAGTGGTATAACCAAGGAGTGAATTATGAAGAAGCAAGTTTTGATCGCAATGATGACTTTGATCCCAATGACCTCTTTCGCTAAAGTTGCTGATTTCGGCTCCATGATTTCTGAAAACGCAGCAGCTCAAAAAGAACTTCACCACGCAGTTCGTGAAAACCTGCACGACTCTCGCGAAGTTGCTAAAAAAGAGAAGATCGTTATCGTTGAAGCATCTGGTTCTTCTTATAGTTCACCAACTAACAAAGACTTCTTGCGCTTTGCTAAAGAAAAAACAGCAGCTCAGCCTGATAAAGATATGCAATTTGACCGTCTTGCGAACGAAATTCGCAACATGGATCAATAACATTTAAATAATTCCCCAACCCCCAAATGTGCACTCCTTAAAGACGCTGGTTTCCCCCGACCGGCGTCTTTTTTTTGTTTTTGGGGTATCTATAGAATGAGCTTGCGCAGCTCAGTTTGAGAGTAAACGTAGTCGGCATAAACCATCGTATTGGCGATATTTCTGTGCCCCAAAGCGACCTGCACTAGGCGCAAATCCTTGGTTTTTCGGTAGAGTTCAATCGCAAAAGTATGCCTTAAAGAATGGAATTTCTTAGGGACGGGGCGATACATCTCCCAGATTTGATAAAGTCGGGGATAGCTGATCGGAAAAACCAGGTTGCCTGTTTGTTCTTTGGCCTGCTGTTCTGCAAAGCGATGAAGTCGGGCAAAGATATCTGAGTGAATAGGAATTTCCCGGTCATTTGAGTTCTTTAAACCCCGGATAAAGATGCTTTCATCGTAGGGATTAAGATCCGACCTTTGAATGTTAAGGACCTCTTGGGCTCGGGCTCCAGTCTTTAAAGCCACCCAAAACATCAAACAATTGCGCGGATCTTTGAGTTCAAAATCTGTGAGGATTTTTCGCAAACGGTCAACCTCGGGTTCGAGGAGATATTTGTTCTTATTAAGCTGATACCGGGATGCCGTGGACATGATTCATCATTGAAACTTAAAAGAGGTCTGGCAATCAGTATCTCATAACGCATTGCATCCAAAGTGGTGATAGGTAAATAATTTTTGTTTATATTACCTAGACTAGACGCGTTAGCATTAAAACCCCAAAAGAACCTTCAAATTAAACCCTGTATTTACATATACATAGCACTATAGCTTATGGCTATAAGCTATAGTTAAATTTGAAAAAGGGGTCTATAGGGGTACCCAGGACGGATTCTTTTGTGGTTTCAAAGACTTAGCTTGACTCCCTGTCGGGACCTTTTAAAGTATACATGTATTTCACAACGCTTTTCAATGCGCATAACAACACTAATATTGTGAAGTACAACAGTCTGGGAGGCTTTGAATGGATATGGAGACCCAGGGTCTAGGTGTGGACCCCCATGAAAAGGACGTTTCAAACGAGGGGTATATTGAGGGTTCTTTAAGCCCTTCATCTGAAATGGAGGCAGGGGAGGGCTCAGCTGACTCTCCCCGCTCAAAGACCTCTTTAAGGATGCATTATGAGGCTCAGATCTCGGTTCTTCGTCGTCAGATGGGGGATTTGGAATCGATTCGATTGGGTCTTGGGCTTTCACAACGCAAAATGAGTCAGCTTTTGATGGTCGATCCAAGCAGTTGGACTCGATGGACAAAGCAAGGCGATGAAGCTCCTCCGCATATTTGGAGAGCCCTTCAGTGGTATTCAATTTTGAACGAGAAAATTCCCGGTTTAACTCCGCAATATTTCATGAATCAAAGCCCGCAGGTCTTGCATCAGAAGGCTTTGCAGGAATTGGAATCAGAAAAAGCCGAAAGACAGGCAGAAATGTCGGTTTTATCGCGCAAATTGGATGGTTTTTCGGCTGAAAAGCACGCTTTGAACGCAGAAGTCGCAAAGCTTAAAAAAGACCTTAAATTTCACCGAAAAATCAGTATATTCATTCTTTCTATGTCGCTCGTTTGGGCTGCCGTCTTCTTAGTTTGGAAATTTATATGATTAAACACGATTCAATCCGCCTTTTAGCCACTGAAAAAATCGCAGCCGCGATTCAAAAGATGGGTCACGACCTTTCTGCAGATGAGATCTATAAAGCCCTGGTTGAGCCACCAAATTCCGAATTGGGTGATTTGGCATACGGTTGTTTCATTTTGGCGAAATCTTTGAAAAAAGGACCTCCGCAAATTTCTGGGGAATTGGCTGCGAATATGGAACTTGATTCCAACCTGATCAAAGCTCAGGCGGCTGGACCCTATTTGAATCTGACTTTTGCTCCGCAAGCTTTCGGTGAAAAAGTTTTGAATCCTATTTTGACAGGCGAGCATTTCAAAAAAGCCCTGGTCGAAAAAGCACCGAAAACAATGATCGAATACTCTCAGCCAAATACGCATAAAGAACTTCACGTGGGTCACATGCGTAACTTGTGCTTGGGTGACTCTATCGTTCGTATGTTGAGATATGCCGGTCGCGAGATCGTATCTGCCACTTTCCCAGGCGACATGGGAACTCACGTGGCGAAATGTCTTTGGTACATGAAAAAGCACAACCAAGAACCTGTTCCTGCAACTGGAAAAGGTGAATGGCTGGGCAGCATGTATTCAAAAGCCAATCTGCTTTTGGAAGATCAAAACGGCACGCCTCAAGAAGATTTGAATCGTCAGGAGCTAACAGCGATCCTTAAGCAATTGGAAGCTGAAAGCGGTCCTTATTATGATCTTTGGAAAGAAACTCGCGAGTGGTCTATCGAGTTGATGAAGTCTGTCTATAAGTGGGCAGATGTGACTTTCGACGAGTGGTATTTTGAATCCGAAATGGATGCTCCGTCGGCTGCATGGGTTAAAGAGCTTTATGCTGAAGGCAAACTTGAAAAATCCGAAGGCGCGATCGGTATGAATCTGGAAGCCGAGAAATTGGGCTTCTGCATGCTTTTGAAATCCGATGGCACAGGACTTTACGCCACTAAAGATCTATTGTTGGCTCGCCATAAATTCCAGGACGTGCATATCGAAAAATCGGTATACATCGTTGATATGCGCCAGGCTTTGCATTTCAAACAAGTCTTCCGTGTTCTTGAAGTCCTGGGTTTTGAACAAGCTAAGAATTGCTTCCATCTTCAATACAACTATGTGGAACTTCCAGATGGTGCGATGAGCTCGCGCAAGGGCAACATCGTGCCGTTGAATGATCTGGTTCGCAACATGGAAGAGCACGTTAAAACTCAATACTTGGCTCGTTATAAAGATGAGTGGTCTCAGGAGGATGTGAACTTGATCGCTGCGCAAGTGGCGAAAGGTGCGATCTTCTATGGAATGCTTCGTATGGATACGAACAAGAAGATCGTCTTTGATATGAACGAGTGGCTGAAGCTTGATGGTGAGTCTGGTCCTTTTATTCAGTACTCTCATGCACGTATTCAAAGCTTATTGCGCAAATTCCCGCGTACGCAAAAATCTGTGAACTGGGCGTTGCTGACTCATCCAGCAGAAAAACAAATGATGCAGGCTTTGTCTGGATTTAATACTGCTGTGGCGCAAGCTGCTGAGAACTACAAACCAGCCGCGATCTGCACTTATTTGTATGAGACAGCGAAAAAATTTAATGTCTTCTATCATGAGTGCCCGATTGGAACAGAAAAAGAAGAATCTGTTCGTGAAGCTCGTCTGGCATTGAGCTCCGCTGTGGGTGCGACTTTGAAGCAAGGTATGGCAGTTCTTGGAATGCCGGCGCCGGAGAAAATGTAAGTATATTGAGAGCATTTAGCTCAGCGCATCTAGCACTGAGCATAAGTGCTAGTCTTTTTACTCAAATGGAACAATGATCCCATGGCAATTCTAATTTAAGGAGAATTTTCCATGGGAACGTTTGAGGTAATCTCTAAACATGGTGATCACGAGCAAGTTGTATTCTGTAACGATCCTGCTGTTGGTCTAAAAGCAATCATCGCAATTCATAACACAGCATTGGGTCCTGCTTTGGGCGGTACTCGTATGTGGAACTATAAAAACGAAGATGAAGCGTTGGTTGACGTTCTACGTCTTTCCAAAGGTATGACTTATAAGGCTGCAGCATCCGGTTTGAACTTGGGTGGCGGTAAAGCTGTTATCATTGGTGATGCTAAAACTCAAAAATCTGAAGGTCTTTTCCGTGCTTTCGGTCAATTCGTGAACTCTTTGAATGGTAAATACATCACGGCTGAAGACGTGGGTACTTCTGTTCAAGACATGGAACACATCTACATGGAGACTCCATGGGTGACTGGTATTCCTAAGGACTTCGGTGGTTCTGGCGATCCATCTCCATACACTGCACACGGTGTTTTGATGGGTATCAAAGCTTCTGCAAAAGAAAAATTCGGTACAGATTCTTTGAAGGGTATGCGCATTGCGGTTCAAGGTCTTGGAAACGTAGGCTCCAACCTTGTGAAGTACCTAAAAGAAGAAGGCGCTGAAACTATCGTTGCGGACATCGATATGGCACGCACGAAAAAAATCGCTGAAACTTATGGATCCAAAGCCGTTAGCTCTGACGAAATTCTTTTCGCAGAATGCGACATCTTGGCTCCATGTGCATTGGGTGCGATCGTTAACGATCAATCCATCACGAAGTTTAAAACTAAAGTTATCGCTGGTGGCGCTAATAACGTGTTGGCAGAAGCTCGTCACGGTGACCAATTGAAAGAATTGGGCATCTTGTATGCTCCAGATTACGTTATTAATGCTGGTGGCTTGATGAACGTATTTGTTGAGCTTGAGGGTTACTCCCCAGAGCGTGCGTTTGAAAAAACAAAACGCGTGTACGATAACATCCTTAAAGTTTACGAAATCGCAAAACGTGACAATATCGGTACGCACACTGCTGCAGACCGTATGGCTGAAGAGCGTATCAAAACAATTGGTCGCTTGAAACAACGTCACCCAGGTAAATCTTCTCGTTCATTCACAACTTTGAAAGAAGTTTACAATAGATAGTCGGCTGGGCCGGCAGTGCCGAAGCACCGGTCGGTGCGTAGGCTGAAGCAACTTAATTAAAGGCTCGTTACCATACGGTAACGGGCCTTTTTATTTGTTATCGACGCAGCGAACTACGGGGCGCTCGGGGTTGACTCCGCAGGGGTCCAGTTTAACAATTATTGCGTCTAAGTATTTATTAACAGCGAGGAATTATCTTGAGCACTAAGTTTACTAAAGAAGAGTTGAAAAGCCCTGACCAAGTTACAAAAACGTTGAGAGAAGGTTTTGTGTGGACCACAACTCACTCCAAAATCGTTATCACGGCGGTTTTTGCTTTCATCGTTATCGGTGGTGGTATGGCTTTGATGAACTACCTTTCTCATAAAAAGGACGCTGAGACTCAAGGTAAATACTTTGCTTTGGAAAAGGCTTACACCGAGAAAAAGCGTGGCTTTGACGAGGCTTTGCGCGCAGAAGTGACTGCGGCAGCGGCTAAAGACAAAAAGAATGCTCCCGTCGTGGATCCAAGCAAAAAGCCAACTGGCGACATTCAAAAAGATTACGGCACAGTGATCACTGGCTTTGAAGCTCTTTTGAATGAGTCTCCAAAAACAACTGCTGGTCAAATGGCGGCTTTGAATTTGAGCGACATCTATGTGTCTTATAAAATGTACGACGAAGCGATGGCTTCCTTGAACAAAGTGGAAGCGGGTTTGAACAAATCGGACCTGACTTCTGGTCTGGTATGGATGCAGATGGGCAATATCCTGGCGGATAAAGGTGACTGCAAAGGTGCAGTTTCCAAATGGGATGCAATCGTGGCTTCCAAATCTTTCTCATACGCTCATAACGAAGCAAAATTGCGCCAGGGTCTTTGTTATGAATCCATGAATGATACTGCGAAAGCTGAGCAATTGTACACTGAAGTTGCAAAAAACACGGATGCACAAAATGCAGATGCAGCGGCTACACGTGAAGCTGCCAAATACCTTCGTCTATTGAAGGCAAAACAGAATCTTTAGGATTCACAGGATCGAAACATGAAGTTTTTGTATCTGGGGGCTTTGGCTCTTTTTATGATGGGTTGTACGACACTGGATCAGTCAGTTGAGAAGACTGTTGATCAATGGCGCGCCCTTAACAGCAGCAAAAGAACCTTCGAGGTCAAAACCGCATGGGTTCGCCAAACTACTTATAAAGACAACCTGGGGTTCAGAAAAATCAACCGCATGACACCGATCATGGCGGGCGATCTGATTATCCAGGGGAACGGTATGGACTCCCTTTCAGCTTATGGTCGTGGTGACGGTCAGTTGAAATGGAAGCTGCCGATCAAAAATGGCGTTGAGCCCAGCGCCACTTTGATTCGTGATCGTCTGTTTGTGGGTGCCAGCGATGGTAACTTTTATTCCGTAGAGGCCTCTACCGGCCGCGTTCAATGGACTTTCCCAACGAAATCAGAAAACCTTTCAGAGCCATTGCTTGATGAAGGCACTGTGTATTTCCTGGCTGGTAACAATGTGCTTTACGCATTGGATGCCGCTACAGGGAAGCAGGTCTGGTTGTACTCCCGTCAGGACACTTCGGTGTTCTCGATTCGTGGAGGCAGTAAGCCGGCAATTCGCAATGGAACTTTGTACATTGGATTCTCGGACGGATCCCTGGTGGCGTTTAACGCAAAAACAGGAGCTGTTTCCTGGGAACTTCAATTGAATCGCAACAAACGCTTCCGTGATATCGATGCCAGCCCAATTTTGGATGGCGAGCAGATTTATATCGCTGGTTACGATGACAAACTTTACGCTGTTTCAGCGGCCAAAGGTGAGGTTCTGTGGAGAGTGGATCAGGGTGGGTATAGCTCTGTGACAGTTGCTGCAGATCGCATTTATTATCCAACCACCACGGGCGAAGTACTGGCTCTAAACAAAGCAACAGGTCAAACGATCTGGAGCTTTAAGGTTAAGGACGGAATCGCAACGCAAGTGAAACTATTCAAAGGCATTTTGACCTTTGGTGAGTCGCAAGGACATTTGCAATTCCTGGATGCAGGAACTGGACAACCATTGGGTTCCATGGAGCCTGGTCGCGGAATTCTGGCGGCACCTCAGGTGGATGAAAAATCAAACCGTGTGTATTTTATCTCTGGAGAAGCCAATCTTTACGCGATTGATGCACAATGGGTTCGCAGTAACTACTAGCTGATTAAAAGTCGGGGAGCATGAGATGAAAAAATTAATTACGGCACTTATTCCAGTACTAATTTTGGCTGCTTGTTCTCACGGTGATTGCCGTGGGGAGAAAAAGAAAACATCTCAAGCTGAGGCAACAGGAGCTGCAGTGGCATCCAGTAATACAACAGACCGTGTGAAAGTCTTTAAACCAGATGGTTCTTTGCAATGCGGTCAGGGGCAAAAAATCGCGATCGCTGAAATGCAAAAAGACCTGGGAACTATCCAGGTCTATTCAAGTAAAAATCAAAATGATGGGATGATGCGAATTCAGGTTTGCGGCAGCCCTACCGGCAACTGCAATGTCTACGAAATCGATCGTAAGGACCTTGCAGCTGCACAGAAAGCAGGTTTTAAGGAGTGGCTGGCTGAATAGTCAGGCGCTCTTTGATTCGCTCTTTTGGAAGCGGACCTTCTCCAGGTACGTAGCGACCTTCAATAACCATCACTTCAAATGGCTTGTCGGTATTTCTTAGAAGTGTCTCAGTCACATTACCTTTGGCGTCCAGGCGTTGGATCAACATGACAGCATCTGGATCGGTACCACCGATGCCCATAACTTCGGCCTGACGTCCGTACGTGTATGAGAATTTCGGATCGAAAGCTTTCAATCTGCCTAAATCCACATCTTTGATGGCGCGGTAAGAGGCCACATTGATACGGGATTTTAGCATCGCCTGAAGTTTTGGATCCGTGTGTTCGCCGTACTTGCCAACAACCATGGCACCCATGGCGAAGGCTTTACCGACCACTTCACGTTTGGATGTGGAGTAGCCGTAAGAGACTCCATATTTAGGACCGCTTCTGTGGTGATCAATCGCCATTTCAACCATATCACCAGTGATGGTCTCTTTGTTGAACAGTACAAAGTCATCTTTAATAGCTTCAACCAAAGGCTTTCCTGCGTGGATAGCTCTAAGAACACTGTTTGAAACCAGGTGCGATGTTGGAGTTCTGAAGTATTCCAACAGGTCTTGACGAGTCAGCTCTCGACTTCTGTTAGAAAGGCCGCGCCAAACCAACATTTCTTTGTCGTACCAGCGATCGATTTTAGCATCCCACAAGTACTTCGAGTTCGATTTGTTTTTACCAAAGGCTGCAACAAAATCAGGGTCAACCAGGCGTAAACCAATCTCGCGTTCACCATCTTTATCATGGATGTATCGGATGGTTTTTGATCTATAGTATTCCACAAACATATCTGCGATACGGGACATTGTGCGCAGGCGATCATTCAGGATTTCCTGTTTCAATTCCGGATGCGCTTGATACAAAGTTTTCAGGAAAGCATTGAACTGCTCAGCATCAACCTTGGTTTGGGCGTAGTTTTTTACTTCTTTGGTCTTGCCCTGTTGTTTCAGGGAAATATTGACCATCTCTGGCAAGCCCGGATACAGAAGCTCCGGAGAATGCTCGATCGTCATTCCATTTTCCAGGCGGTACATGATGTCCGCCTGTAGTTTTGCGTTGTTTACGACACCTTTATGAACGTATTCACGCCATTCTTTTTGTGATACCTGTACATCCAGGAATGGATCCACCAGACGAACTGGAGGCAAGCCCTCTTTAGTCAGAAGGTAATTCATGAATAAGCGGGTTGTACGACCGTTACCGTTCAGAACAGGATGGATCGCAACCAGGTCACGTTGGAAATCCGCTACGATATCAATGTATTGTTGCTCGTTAACTCCGATTTTGATGGTACCCAATGCTGCGCGCTCGGAATTGAATTTCGCAAAACGATTTTCCACCAGGGCTTTTGTGAAGGCTTGCTCTAACTCTGGAGTGCCTTGGCCGCCGTAAGATGTGCCTTTTTCTTTGCGATATTCCAGGATTTTTGCATATACCTCAGGATGTGTATCTTTGATTAGATCCACCGTCTCCTGTTTCGGCGTTGTTACAAAAGGGTAGTGAATACGACCGCTGATCAGCGTGATTGTACCACCGCCAATAGCCATGTCCTTTTGTGAGCCCCAGACTCTGATTTTCTCCCAAAGTCCGATGTTCAAGTCCTTGTTCATTGTGCCGCTTTGTTGCCAGCCAAGATAAGGATTGGATTCAACAACCGTCACTTCTTTAGGGACCATCATGAAGTCACCGGCAACGTTACCCATCCAGTGACCATTGCGCCAAACACCCAGTTGGGCAGGAGCAATACCTTCAACACCATTTTCCATGATGCGCTTGTGGATTTCAGGCAAAAGGTCGGCTGTGATTTCTGGTTTTTCTTTTCTTAAATAGTTATCGCGAGCGTTTAAGAAGCCTTTGTATGGAGCGGCCTCTGTGGATTCACCAAAACGATCGTAAATCTTGGAAAAATCCAAAACCTTATTGGTACCATCCAGGAAGTTCGGCAAAATCTCTTTGGCTGTATGCGTGTAATCAAAGAACTCGACAGCAGCTAATAGATGCTCTACCTGAGCTCTGCGTTCTGCAGGAATCTTTTTAAGTGTGGCCCAAAGTTTGGCCTTGGTTCCGGCAAACTCCAAAAGCTCGCGAGGAGTTTCAACTTGTTTGGTATCAGAGCGCAGACCGAATTCAGTGCCGCGGGCTTTGACCAAATGATCCGTAAAGACCTGTTCACACATGAGTGCGGCTTGGGCCGGGCTCATGAAGCTGATAGCAAGTACCAGTGACAGGACAAATTTAAACAGATTATGCATAGGCATACATAGACTCCTCGTTGTCTTATGGAATCTAAAAGCAAGCCCTGTGCTAGGCATTAAGCACTATAAAAGACCTGAACGGGGAGTGTGAGTCGTCTCCCCGTCTCATTATGAGAAAGAGGCAATTTACGTCTGCAGATGTGCAGTTTATATACAAGCGACAAGCCCCCAGCTTTTCTCAAATGTTCGCCTGTAATTTGGAACATATTGCGTTATGCCTAGAGCTTATGTTTGAAGTCCCATACAATCTTACTCAAGAATGAAACTCTCTTTTTGGGTCTATTTTTTTCTTTTCTCTGTAAATCAAGCTGCGTTCGGCGCAAGCCTGAGTGACTTGCGCGTGGCAATTCCAGCCGGACTAGCGCCGCCTTTATTGATGGAAAAAAATGGCAAAATGGAAGGTTTGATTGTCGATTATACCAATGCGATCGCGGAAAAACTGGGCCGAAAGGCGAGTTATAGTGTTGTCACCAGGTATCGTCTGGATGGTTATCTTTTAAGCGGGAAAGTGGATCTACTTTGCTACACCAGCAAGATCTGGGATGCCAATAGAGACTTTCTTGAATTCTCGAAAACCTTGTTTGTTAAGCGGGAGATTATTGTCGGGCCAGCACCACTTCCCAAAAAGCTGAACGGCTTTGAAGGACAGACCATCGGTACAATTCTTCAGTATGTGTATCCTTTGCTGGATCCGTATTTTGAATCCGGAAAAATGAAACGTGAAGATAATGTCAGTGAAGAGGCGAATTTAAAAAAACTTTTAAATGGTCGCATCCAATACCTGGTCACGGATCAGATTTTTCTGGATTACTTCCGTATGTTACATCCGAATATCAGTAAAAATCGCGAAGCTTTCTCTTTGCAGGAATATCCAATTCTCTGTTCTATCGGTCGCCAAAGCAGCGTTAAAAAGAAAGATCTGGATAAAGCCGTTGTCGAGCTTAAAGCATCTGGAAAAATGAAGTCCTTCTTTGATAAATACGGCGGAACTTATATCGAATGATCTTAAAAAGATTTTGCCAGGGTTTGAATGCCTGAATCCAGTTCTGTCTGGCTGTTGTGAATATGCGGCGTCAGTCTCATAACCGGTAAGCCAGGGACTTTGGGCAGGCCGACTTGCACTGAAGGATTCGATCCTTTCACCATAAGCCCATCAAACTCCAGGCCTTTAAAATCAGAAATCTTATAACAAAGCAGTCGGGCTGGTACTTCAGAATTGGTTGATTTTAGAGGTTTGAATCCTTTGTTAGAAAGACCTTCCTCAAGATATTTCATACGCATTGAAATCTGGGAGAATAGACTTTCTTTCCCATGCTTTTTCCAAAAATTGAAACAAGCTTCCAATCCATAGTAAGACGAAAAACTCTGTGAATGAGACCAAAGCATGCGCTCAGCAAAGGGATTTTGTGCAAACTTTTGCATGACTGGAGGTGTATTGGAATCCGTCGTCCAGGAACCATATAAGGGATAAGTTTTATCCTGATGAATTGGGTTCACCCAGCCGAAGGCAGTCCCTTTGGGGCCCATAAACCATTTATGTAGATTACCAGCATAGTAATCGACATCCTGAAGATCGGATTTAAAATCCAAATTCAAAATACCTGGTGCGTGAGCTCCATCAACCACCAATAAAACACCTTTTTTACGGCATTCTATCGCCAGCTCTTTAAGTGGAATTTCAATGCCATTGCCTGTGAATATATGGCTGATGGCAAAGACTTTGGTTTTATCAGTAAACTCTTTTGTAAGAACCCTTACAGCCTCTCTAACTGAGATATCCTGATATAATTCATCTGGCTGGATAAAACGCAGCGAAAGGTCGTCTTGCTGAGCCTTATACTTCAAGATATTCACGACGGCACCGTACTCAAAGGTCGTCGTCAGAATTTCAGATCCGACGGGGAGTCTAAGCCCCATGATAATTTCATTTAAAGCGAGGGTGACATTGGGTCTTAGAAAAATATCTGAAGCATCCGCATTTAAGAACGCTCCCAAATGCTCCTGAATAGCCCATAAACGCGCCCATGAATCACCAAGGCTAAGTGATGTGTTCATTTCAAAACGTTCTAATTCGGCCTTTTGGTGATCAATAACGCTGGAAGGACAAAGCCCCAGGGTTCCGTTGTTTAAATTGATAAAGCGGGTGTCTTTGTATTTCTCAAACTCACCTGCAAAACTATGAAACATAATTACTTATTCAAACCTTTGCAGGTTTTCAAAGAAAGATCTTCATTGGTTTCAAGGTTTAGCTGGTTTTCTTGAATCAGCTTACGAACATCCATCCATAGCAAATTATAATGCCATTCACGAGGTGCTTTGTCGGATATACCATGGTCTGGGATCAGTTTTAGATCCTTGGTGGCCAATAGAGTTTTTAAAACCTCTGGGTTTTGACGGATTTTTTCAATCAATACATCCCAGATCAATTGATAATGTTCCTGGGGTTCTTTTGTAGCAAATGGAATTACTTTGCCTTCAAAGGTCACCCAATTCGCATCATTTTTATCCATCAGAAAGTTTGCATAATTTCCTGCGGATTTTGCGGCATATCCATTGAATTGAGATACTTGCTCACGCGTATATTTCCAGTTTTTAGCCCAAGCCCAGCGCGGATCATCTTGGCCTTCAGGATATTTCATCATCTGCCAGAAAGCTTCCACCGTGGGATAACAAACCCCACGGAATACAAACGAAGCTTCAGCGAAATTCGACAAAATACCCAGCTCATTTCGTTTGCTTAAAACAACCTCCATAAAGCCTGCATCTTGAGGCAATATTTCCCAGGTTTTTCCATCCTTTTTAGGTACTGGTTTCCACCAGTGCGCCGGATAGCCGGATTGCCATGAATTATCAGGTTTTTGAGCCTCATTTAGGGGGGTATTTTCGGGGTTCTTTGGGGTTTCATTTTTAGGTGTGCAGGCAGCTAAGATAAACCCAGCAAAAAGAGCAAGAATCAGCGAAAAGGCAGCCTTAACCATAGAAACTCCCAATAAAGGACCCACAAAGCAGGTCTAGAACATTGGGGGAAAGCCTAACAGAGCCTTGATTCAGAAGACAAATCTGAAAGAATCAATGAAGCGGGCTATTAAATCAAAGATATGCCAGATCAAATATATAGCTTTTAAACGACTAAATCAGCCTCAATTCAAATACACACTATAACTCTATGTTACATAATATAACTTATCAGAAATCTTTATAAGACCTTACCGCCATGAAGTTTCAGGTATTCTTCCGAATTCTTCCTTAGCAAATCCCCCAAGGTTAATTTTGAAATCGTTAGTTTAAGCTGCTGTTCAATGCGTGCTTTGTCTTTCACAAGTGGACTTTTCCTAGAGATCGCAAAGTAAAAATCAGATGAATAAACTTCTGGTTGAAGCATTTCAATTTCGTCTGATAGTCCTGATTCTTTGATAACAATGTCGCCAACAAAATTACTATAAATAACCGTATCAATGCGGCCTTTTGCCAGCATCAGAAACAATTGATTGATCGCTTTCACCCGTTCGATTTTGATATCTTTTTTATTGGAGTTTAAAAACTGTTCAAAGCTTTCCTGATATCTATCACCAATCAGAATTCCCAGGGATCTGCCTTTTAATGAGCTCCATGATTCAAATTTAAAAGCATTGCCTTTTTTAACGTAGACAACGGCTTTGTTTTCAATCAAAGGCAACATGATGAAATCCAGATATTTCGCACGAACTTCGTTTTTATAGATGCCGGCAATCGCATCAATATCGCCTTTTTCAGCGCTTTTCTGAACTCGTGCCCATGGACCGACATACTCCAAGGTGGCTGTAATATTTAAACTTTTGAATGTTTCCATGATGATATCCGGAAACACACCAGCAATCGTGTCGCCTTTTTTAAACATCAATGGCGGAAATTCGGGATGTCCTGATATTTTGAAATTATCTTTGCCCTGAACAGGCAACTGAAACAGAACTATGAGGCAAACCAACCATACATACTGCATTTAGGAAGTATTGGTTAGATTTGCGTTCTTAGCAACTTTTTATAAAGGATCCAAATCCAATTGGCTTTTTGATTCGCAACCAAGACGGGCTTTTGTGGACTCACCTTTTAATAAAAGTTGAACGCGTTTCATCGAGTTGAACATCGGAACAGTTTCCGGGATCTCTGAAATCGCGCTGAATTTGCTCTGCATATCTTTAATCTGCAAACGCACCGGACTGCCATCAATGGTGTTAATATCCACAAAGAACTTAAATCCGTGAATCACCATGTAGAACTCAGGAACTTCCAAATCCGGAGTCCAGCTATAAGTGTATTCATCGTTAATGCTCAGGGTGCAAGTCACCTGAACGTTGAACAATGCCGGTCCATTGTTAAAACCAAAGATTCCTTGTTGCTTTCGAGCTGTGTTGTTCAACACCTCATCAACTTGGCGATTCAATTCAAAGTCAGACAGACCTGAATACATCAAACCAATGATTTGGCGGGTTCTATAGGAGCTGCCATCACCAAAGGTTTTACGAAGTGCAAAATACATCTGCTCGTGCAGCATAATTGCCGCTTTTTGATAGGATGAAAATACCGGCAGATTCCAGACTCTATTTGAATACGTCACATCCCCGTCTGTCGCATCGGCCAACTGGACGTAGGACACCAAGCCACCTGGGCAACTTGAAACCGGTGGTTTATAACGAAGCTCGGCATCTGGAATGTAGCTCAGTGGGTAATCCACGCCGCGCATTTTAAACTTCAAATCCAGAGGATTACTTTTCATAATGGCAGAAAGAGCTGGCAGGACTCTGTGGATGTAATCATGCTGTTCCTGAAGCAGGTCCCAGACATTACCCGTTTTTTCGACAAGTTTTCCCGGGTTGTAGAATTCAACCTTCGTCAAATCAGCGGCTTTAATCCAACGGACTTCGCCGGTTTTGGAATTTCGGCAAGCCCATCCGCCACCGCCGTTATTTACTCTAGGTGCAGACCACGCAGCGGAAGTGAAAAGTGTTGCGATTAGAATCAAAACTAATTTCATAGAAGATCCCTTTTTGCATTCTTGGTCAAAGAGAAGAACTGCAGATTGATCTGATAAACTTCTTCGCCTGGGTTTTTCTCGATATCACGAATGAACTGATCCATAAATAGACGCAGACGTTTTTTCGCTTTCGGAATATCCGCTTTTAATATTGGAATGGAGGCATTCTGAAATTCGATTTCCTCGGTTGCCTGCGATGACAGGGCCAGGCCCGCAAGATAATTTTGCTGGCGATGGTTCTCACGAACAGCCTGGGAAGGGATATCATGGGGAGTCTGGATATCTCCATCATTCATAACGACGTACTTGCCGTTTTCTTTGACGATAAAACCCAGCTTGATCAGGCGATGGAAAGATTCTTTGGCAATTTCATGGGGGATCCCCAATCGCTCCCCGATCCATTTCCCGGTCCCTTTAAAGTCTTTGGTATTTAATAGAGCCAAGATGGCAAAGTGATGCCACTCAGCCACGGCTTTAAAGCTGTCCTGGGAAATGACGGATTTGGTATTGCGCTGAACCTTTAGAATACGTGCGCGCAATTGCTGACCACTGCGGGAGCTTTCATGCAATTGATCCCGGGCCACCAAACGCATCAAATGAGCTTCTTCTTCGGGGGACATATCCAGAATCTGACTGATCTTGCTTGCCGCACCGATTGAAAGAGTCTTTTGTGAGTTCATCACACGGGACAGATAAGAATGGCTGATACCCGCAATACGCGCAAAGCTGCGCAAGCTAAGGTTTCGATGCGCGACCTTGCTGGCAAACAAGTCTTTAAGGAAAGTTTGATAGTCCTGGTATTCTAATGGTGAAATCATGTGGACTATATAGCGAAGCCTGACTTCAATGTCCACCGGGGTGTTGTCCACAGATAACCATTACTTGAGATGTCTTGAATTTACTGAATCTTTCCCTGTGTTTACTATTAGAAAACCTATAAAATCTACCTGAAATCCTCCTGAATCGGGGAATTTTACCTGATAGTGGTGTCCAGTGGTCACCATGACATCCTTTTAAGAGGATCTTGTGGAAAACCTGCTTTATACGATTCAAGTCTGTTTGAAATTTTAATAAAGAACCTAAATATAAAGGAGACTTCAATGTTTACGAAAATTTTGACTACTGCCGCAACTCTGGTTGGTTTTTCTTCCGTATCTTACGCTGGTGCCGCAAATGCTCTTCTAGAGTGCGTGTCTGACTCCGGCAAAACAAAACTTGTTGCGGATATCCCAGGGGACTATAGTTCTGCAGCCGTTTCCATCAATGTCGAAGGCAAAGAACTGCACTGGATCAACTCTGCGCGTGAAGGTGAAATCATCTACTCCAAACCTCAGGAACAATATCCAAACTACGAACTGGCGACCATTTCAAGTGTTGTTTCCATCTCTCGTAAAGTGGCGACATTGCAGGTTGTGGACAAGAAATACGAATTCAATAAAATCACTTTGATCGCTTACCCTGAAACAATTAAAGGGAAAACAGCGGATGCTACTTTCCGTGCAACTCTATCAACAAAAGATCCACGCGCTGAGAACAAATATCTTTATGATGTTCCAGTGACTTGCAAATACGGCTATTCTATTTAGTGTTTGCCGCCAGCTTCCTTCATTTTTCTGACTACGATCTGGATCGTTTCAGAGTCAATCCGGGCTTTTTTCATTAAGGAAACGGCCCGGCCAAAATCATCAGAATCCAGTGCCTCAAAGAAATCATCCAGTTTACCGATAGCTGCGATTTGCTCTAAAACTTCAGTACCTTCAAAGTCGGCTTCATCCATGATTCACCCCGCATGGAGATTTTAGCGAACAGTGATATAGACTGCAATCAGTTTACAGAAAGAAGAATGTGGTTGTTTGCGATCACAATCTGCGTGATAGGATTTACCAATTCAAGATGAACATGGGGTTTCCCCGGGGCATGGTTGCCAAGCACGGAATTGTTATCAATGCGAAAACGACGTTTGCCATCGGCACTGACAAAAACGCCGCTGCCGGCTTTGCCAATTTGCTTATAGCCATCCCCCATCCATCGCTCCCCCATAGCCAAGGCTTCGGTCTGATTGACAGTGTAGCGACTGGTGATGTTTCCCTGACCTTCAATAGTCTCAATGATCACGGAATCGATCAGCTGGTGGTCGATCTTTTCATTCAGGAACAGGGATGAGATTGGGGCGGTCTTTTGCTCAAATACACTCGTACAGGCAAGGTGCGGGGATGCCGCCGCATCCACAACGGCAAGGACAGTCAGGACAAAGGCGGCAATAAGTGAATTTTTAAACAGTTTACGTGCGAAATCCATCAGGGCAGGTCTTGCGAAATCCAGACCGCCTTGAGATCAAATATGAAGGTCCTCAAGGGCTTTCAGGGCTCAAAACTATCGACAGGGGCCGTTTTTCGCGGGCCTACAGGGAAGTTATTGGTAGTGATAAAGCCGTGCCTTGATCTCGGAGATGCGCTCTTCAACAAAGGCCGTGGGATCTGGTTGGGGCACTGGAGCCCCTGAAGTCAATTCCGCCAGGGCTTGCTCATAGTAAGGTTGCGCTTCAGCGTATTTTCGCAAGTCATAGTAGGTATTGGCGATATTCAGTGCAGGGGCTTTTTTTAAACCAGGATTATGTTTCGATTTCTCTTCAAGGTCCAAATACAAATCCAGAGATTTATTTAAATCCCCCAGATAATTGTAATATGCGGCCTCTTGAAACTTCTGTTCCTCCTGAGGATAGAAGTCCGCGATCATATTTAGAACAACATCTTTGTATTTATCTTTAAGTTCCGGATTTCTAAGTTTGGATCTTAAAAAGGAAATAAGGTTGTCGTTGGCGCGCGTGTTTCCGGCCGACTTAAAGTCCTGATACATTTTCACAGGGTCATCCGCTAATACACAAGCTTCGCCCTGAAAACATCTTGAAACCAGGCTTTCAAAGTTACCGGCATTCAACTCCAGCACTTTGTCTTCCGGCTTGGGAGCATCCAAAAGCTTTACCTGATCCGTTCCTGTGGATAGTTGCACGCGATTGAGCATGTTTTCCGGAATAACCGGAGGCTTCATCTCCCCGACCTCACCTCCAGCCTCAATATCAGTGTCTGTCTTCTTGGGATAGAAAATAACAAACACAACGATAAGGATGACTAATACAATCAGGATCGCCAGGGCTTTTTTATTTTTGAATATTTCCATACAAACCTTACTGAAGTTTCTCTAACTGATTTTGTTTTTCCTGCAACAGTTCACGTATAGATCGAATCACGTCTTCCTGGCCTTGTAAATTTCTTTCAGCCTGTTGCACCTGAGATTGCGCCGACATTTGGGTAAGACGATTTTGCCGATAGGAGTACTCCAAACGTTGGATATCCTCGCGCAGGGAGCCAATCTCTTCCTGAATCTCCTCTCGCGCCGCTGAATTATCACTGGCTGCCTGTCGGGCCTGTTGCTGCATTTGCTGTGACTGCTCCAGGGCTTGCGCTGCCAATTGAAGTTTTTGAACTTTCATGTCCTGCAGAGCCTGTAGCTGTTGCTCAAGTACCGACTGGATCTCCTGGACTTTTTGATCCCGCAGATTCAGGTAATTGTAATTCGACTTCCAATATTCCAGATCCTCCTGGGTTTTCTTAACCAGGCCTTCCTGTTGTAAAATGTTTTGATCCATTTGCTCGGAGTAATAGCGCAGGGACACACTCTGTGCACTGAGGGCCTGTTGGATCTCCTGCTGAAGCCCGCCTTGAGTCATCTGGTCGTTATCAAGGGTTTCATTTAAAGATTGAATTTCCTGGTAGGCCTGACTGACCTGATTTCTATAATTGAGCTCAATGCGATCGGGATTACTTCGCTGTCGCAATTGATCAAGGTATTGCTTTTGGGTATCGAGCTTTTGATTCTCCTGCAGGAGCTGCTCAGAAAGGGCCTGCATCTCTTGTTGCAGCTGAGTCTTTTTAAGTGCATTTTCCGGTGCATTGGCTAGAGACGGATCTGCGACTGCCGCTGTCCGCCTCTTGATTAGTTTTTCGGTATCATCCTTGGATTCAGTTACGAGCGCCTGTGTTTTCTTTAGTTCCTTGCCGAACTTGGTAAACCAAATACCAAATCCGACAACAATCAGGACCACCAAAATAAACAACGAGTTTTTCGTCATCAATCCCGCCTATACCGGAATCTCCACAATCGAGCGAATTCCGTTTCGAGCTGTCATCGCATGCACCACGGCACGAAGGCCCATGATCGTTTTACCTTGGGCTCCAATAACCTGTCCCAGGTTGTCCTTGGCGCAATTCACCCGGTACACCGTGGTCTTTGGACCTACATAGGTTGTGACGGTGACGGTGTCTGGCTGATCCACCAGAAAACGCACCATTTTTTCAATTAAAACGCGAATCTCCTCGCGATATTCATCCGCATTGACGTCATCGCCCTTGATGCGATTTTCATCCTTGAAACCTTTGTAAGGCTCAAAATCATTCATGGTGAAACTCCTCTAATGAAATCAGAAACCCCGTGGCGGTCAAAACTGCAGTGAAAGCCATGGACCGGAGCTGAGTGCGCCTGGAATCCCAATTTTTGTGCTGTGTTTACGAAAAGCTGTGATCCTTCTTGAAATCCGAAATTATCTCCCCGACCCGTTGATACATAATAAGAAGGTTTCAACATTCCCATCGGGTATCGCTCCGGAAGTTTCAAAGCACTATGAACATCCCAGTCGTTGGCATCGCTGATGTACTGTCTGGAAATTCCAATCAAAGAATCCACCAGCAGAGTTTCCGCCCGGGTGCGCTTGATATAATCACGGATTTCCTGAGGGGCGGAATAAGGGCCTACAACTGTGACGGCAGGACAAAGTAAAACGACCCGCTCAAAATAACCCGGAAGTCGCAGGCTGGCCTGGACCGCATTAAAGCCACCCATGGATTGACCGATCAACATTCTCCGGCCTTGGCGAAGTCCGCCCAGCTGATCCTCTAAATAGGGTAAAATCTGATCGCGAAATAGTGATAAATACTGGTGCTTTTGATTTTCAACCATCATCCACACGCGACCAAAGGATATCGTAACCACCGTGGGTTCGTAACCATCGCTCATCCATTTGCGCGCAATGGATCTGGTGTCATTCTTATTGAACCAGGATTTTTCTGTCGCAGAAATGCCGTGAAAGAAATAGACGATGTCCTGATTGCGACTGCGATCAACATTGTTAACACAAAATTTCACATTGGTGCCGCTGAATACTTTAGAAGAGCAATGGGCTTCCAGGACACCCGCAAATGATGTCCTTAGGGAAAATAGCGAAAACAACGCCACAATTAGCGCAAGTCCTCTCACGGTTGCCTCCATTTCGGATAGGCTCCTCTATGAGAATCTTGAAATCAATTTGCAATGTCGAAATCTTCACGAACTCTGTGTTTAGACACGAGAGTTTGCTCACCCGTATTCAGGCAACGCAGATAAAAATGATTGTACCCAGTGTTGGTGATCACAAAACGACTTGGGTTCTTTGGTGAAATCTTTTTCGCAAGGACAGACCCCACATCCAGAGTCTCGTACTTCTTCAGCAGCTTTTGCGAAACATGCGAGCGATAGATATGTAACGCCACCGCTGAAGCTAAAAACGCAAATGCTGTTGATCCACATACGGCCCAATGAAATTTTCTTTCCAGCAATAAAGTAAAAGAAACCGGAGCCAGAACCGAGACCAAAACGATAGCTCCAGTCAGGCGGCGTTCCTGTTTTTGATACTTTTTAAATTCGTCGGAAAATGAAGACATCGGCAAACCCTCTCGATGGGAGACTCCTATAAAACCACGAAAGGTTAATGAACATCGAGTCCAGAATTGGTTAAAGTTTTGTTGAAGAAATGTTTTGCCGCTGCGTTTCCGTTACTGACAGCTTCTTTGCGCTGATGTTTGCTTAAGGAACTCAGTGAGGTTTTTATGCAACTTTTGCTTTCGCTCCTATTTGCGACCCCGGTTTTTGCTTCCAACCATATTCAGGATAGTCAAACCTGCCCGGATCTGGTTGAGCGCGGTGGATCCATCCAAGTCCAGGTTCGTCCTACAGATAAAGGCAATTGTTTCCTTTCTGTTGGCAACTACAAACTAAACACAATGTTTTATCGTAATTACCTTTTTGCAGCCGATGGCAACCTAATGGTTTTCAATTCCTTCGGATCCGGTCCCATTTCTGAAACGACAGGGGCTCGTGAGTTTTATTTCTTCCCACGTCGTTCCAAGTACCCGACATTCACATGGAATGAGGAGCAACGTCAGCTTGTGGTGACCTCCACAACGGGTGATGAATATTACTTCGACTATGAAACAGCTGAATTGAAGGGATCAAATAAGGCCGTCACTCAAGTCGCAGCCGAAATTTCAAAAACCAATGGCGGTGGCGTTGAAATCAAAAAATACAAAGGTCTGGTCTTCGATGCCGGTTTTAAAATGGGTGCAGCACCTACCAGCAACCCAAAAGCAAAGGGCACCTTCACTGATGAAACTGGCAGAACCTGCTCAATCAATATTGGCGATATCTTTAGTTATACTGAAGATATGGATCCTTACGTGAAGTACACCGATAAGAATCTGGCAAAGTTTTTAAAGAGCAAATGCTCGAAATTAAAATTCCCGACACTTTAAAAAATCAGAATCAGAAGGGGAGTCTAACCACTCCCCTTCTGATTTTTCTGGACTCCCCTGCATAAATTAGGACCAAATCTTCATGTGGTTTCTTAAGACCCAGACCACACCTCAAGTAACTTCGAAGGTTCTTTTGACAGTAAAAACCTATAGGTTTGAAATTGCAGGAGGTTTTGTGCGCGCATTTCATTGGATTACCAGCATGTTGTTATTAAGTTCATGTACGACGATGACGAATCAAATTCCTGAGATGACCTACACGGATCAGATCTACACCCCAGCCTCTTTCATTCCACATACGGGCGATGGGCCATTTAAAAACTATCTGGCATTCAACCTAAGCCATGACGGCTACAAGCCGATCCTGGAACAACTGGAAGGCCTGTTAAAAACAACCCTAAAAAGTCGCGGCGAATCCCACATCACGGTTGTAACGCCGGTTGAATTCGACAAAGTTCTTAGTCGCCGTCTGAAAATGCAGGATATCCATGCCCTTGCTGAAAGCATGCAGCTGCAAAAAAGCCCTTACCATCCCCTGTGTCTGGGGCAAGGTCGCATGAATCTGAATGGAAAAGAGGAAAGCACGTATTTCGTGGTGGTGGAGTCTGAAGCCCTTTTCAAGATCCGCAAAGCGATTGAGGAGCTTTATATCCGTAAAGGTGGGAAATCTGGTGAATTTAAAGCGGAATTGTTTTTCCCGCACGTGACCTTGGGGTATACTGAGCGCGACTTACACTATGAAGATGGCGTTATTAAAGATGCTGCCAGCTGCGTATACAAAATGGAGCCCGGTCCCCGTTCTAAATGATTTCAACTGACCCACAAACTCTAATCCCATGCCCCTATGAAAAGACCTGCTCTGGTTGCCAGTTGCTGGATATTCCCTATGGTGATCAGATAAAGAAAAAAACCAGTGAACTGAGTCAGCTTTTAAAAGAGCACGGCATCCATACACCTTCCCAGATCGACTTTCTGTCGGCCGGTGCCGCTTACTTACGGGACCGCCTGGATTTCAGCCTTCAAGAGGGCCGCCTGGGTCTTTATGGCAAAAACTCCCGGGAGATCGTGGATATTGAAGTGTGCGCACAGCTTTCGCCAGAACTTCAAAAATGGTACACAGAGTTTCGCAAAATCAAATGGCCCTTTACCAAGGGATCCATCCGCCTGCGCGTCGGCCCTGATGGCAAACGAGGTGCGTGGCTGGATTTTGCCAATATCGACATCAAAGCTCTTTTGGACGAGCAGTCGATTCTTAAATCATTACTAGAACAGGCCTTTGTTGAAATCGGTCAGCGTCGCAAAGTTCCCGTGTGGACCGGCAATGAGTTTAAACTTAAAGATCCCGAGCTAAATACTTGGTTTACGACGTGGATTCAGGATGCTCCAGTGCCTCTTTACTGCCACATCGCAAGTTTCACCCAGCCAAGCCTTAAAGCAAACACGCTGATTGCTGATAAGATCTCCACATGGGTGGGGCAATATCCCGATGCCAGAATCATTGAATTCGGCTCCGGCATTGGCAATCTGACGATACCAGCACTTGCAACGGCGAAATCTGTTTTGGCTTGTGAAATCGATGCACTTTCTTTGGAGGGGCTTGAGAAAACAGTTCTTATGTTACCTTCCAATTTGAAAGATCAAGCTGCGAAATTAACAATCTATCGTGGTGATTTTCAAAAGAAGATCCTGCAGGATTTCTCTCAGTTCGATGGAGTCTTGGCAAATCCACCCCGTTCGGGCTTGATGGGATTTTTAAACCCTTTGGAATCATTGCAGCCGCAGCAAAGGCCGCCGTTTTTTATCTACATGTCATGCTTTCCAGAGTCGATGGCGAAGGACATGCAACGCCTGCAGTCTTATGGATATGAATTAACGGAAATAGCGATCCTGGATCAATTCCCACAGACCAACCACTACGAGGTCTTAGGTTTACTTCAAAGAAAATAGGCGAAGCCCGCAAAGCTTACCCGGCAGATCGCCACCCAGAATCAATGACAAGGCCGGCAAGACTACAACACCCGTAAGCACAATTAAAGACGTGCGCACAAAGACCCGCAGAATGTAGCGGGATTCCAAGCGTTCATGGGGCTGACCCAATCGGATATTACAAGCCCATTCCCCAATGCTGGAACCCATGAAGGCCCGCATGGAGATCAGATAAAGTCCGCTACTTAAGGCGAAGATTTCAGCGATAAGTAAAAATTGAGAATCAGAATGAAAGAGCAGCTTTAACACCGATCCCGCAGAGGTTTTCATCAACAATGAAAACACAATCAGGAAAGCGCAGCTGATAGCAATTAAAACCAGGAAATCCACAAATGAAGCCAGCAGTGACCACAAAGCCAGGCGATACCCTTTGCGCTTGCGTGAGGGCCCACCTTGAAATCCCGTGCCGACAAAACCCAAATCCTTGGAGGACTTAAAAACGTCTTTCGACGGACCCCTTAAAGGCACAGGGGCTTCTCGTTTCCGAGGAGCCCGCTGTGGATTTTCTTGTTTGTCGATTTCGTGATTAAAAGTCATGTGACTTCTAGCGAACGCCGCCGTTGATCACAGTTCCTTCGGTCGTTCCACCTTCAGAAGGAGGAGGCTCCGGAAGTACGATCGTTGGCGGAGTACAGACTCCGTTGACCAGAGTATTCGGAGAATCACACGTTGGATCCACCGGATTCGGCTCTGGAACTTCAATCACAGTGCCCGGAGTCGTCGCAGTTGCCGTCGGAGAAGGCGTCGGTACTGGAGTCTCTACCGGAGTTTCGTAGACTGGATCTTTGTGTTTTTTCTTCTTATCTTTTTTCAACAACAGAAGACCCGCAAGAAGAAGTGTTAAACCAACACCCAGACCGATATAAAGGCCTTTCTTCTTACACCAGCTCCACTCAGAGCATTCTTCTTCTTTCGCTACTTTTTCACCTGCACCAGCAGCTCCGACCGCAGCCGCACACACTTTAGGGTGATCACTGTCGCCTGAATCAGTTGGAGGAGCATTCGTGGATTCACAAACACACTCGCCACCAGCATTCATTTTAGTGCCAGCAACCTGCTTCGCACAGTTGTCTTCTTTGATAGGCGGAGGAGCGATTGTGATTGGAGGACCTTGATCAACCAATGCTGCCAAACCGAAGTAACGATCTCTTAGAGCGTCACAAGCTTGCGCCTGGTCTCCCTTAATGTCTGAACGAGTCACCCATGAAGCTTTGTCTTCAGGCGTTTTCACTGAACCACTTGTACAGAAGTCAGCTGCATTCGAGTAATGCTGTCTTAAGCCATCAGTGTAATTATCAAGAGCATCCAAGCACGATTGTGAAACCGTGGATTCGCCATTCAGCTTACAAAGAGAGCCGTCTTTGCCTTTAGCCGCGACGATAGATTGGATGATTTTTTCTTTACCAGCAGTCGACAACGGAGCTCTCTCGTTACATTGACGAGTAGCCGTTTTAACTGATTTCGTAATACAATGAGGAGTACCATTGTTGTCTTCGAAACCGAAGATCATCGGATTACATGGCAAGCCACCAGAGTTTGCACAGCTCTCAACTTTAGCTTTGATCGTGTCATTAAATGGAAGCTTACCTGCCTCCGCGATCAACGTATCACGTCCCAAGCTGGCACGAGCACATGAGTTTTGGTGATAAGATGCAATCCAGCCTGAAGCCACACATGGGCCCGTCGCTGCGTTTGCCTCCGGGATCATCAAGCCCCATACATACTGCGTTGGATCCTCAAAATTCAGGATCTCATTCATCGCGCCTTTTTTACCACCGGATGTGAAAACTTTGTCTGCAGCCTCGGAAGCCGCTCTCATACGAAGCATGTAGTCCACTTGCGCACGCAGAGTTGGAAGTTTCGCGATCTCGCGGCCCTTCAAGAATCTTTTTTGTGTTGTGAATTTTGAAGTCTTCACAGACTTTTCAACTGGAACCTGCAATGACTTTTTGATCATTGGATCTTTTGAAAGCTTAGCTACCAGATGATCCAAGTTCTTATATTTGCGAACGTCTTTTTCAGACAGGTACACAGAATTGATTTTAACAAAGCGATCTTCATCACCTGTGAAAGTCAAAGTCATGGTCTTGCCATCATTCATCAACAAGTTCAGACGAATCTGTTCCTGACCATCAGGACCTTTGAAGCTGGTCGCATCAACCTTTGGCATTGGTTCGTTACCATTAAGGCGAACCCATTGATCCAATTGGCTTTGCGATTGTTTCGGGAATACGTGACGAACACGTTGCCAGAATTGACCGACAGTTTGTTTTTGAGTGGAGATTTTCGTCTCTTTCAAAAACTGGTTAACCAATTGCTTTTGATTGGCCGCTGCTGCACCTTGTGCGACGGGAGCTATACAAAATGTAAATACAGACAAGCTCGCTGCAAATGTTTTGATGGCTGACATCGGCTTCAATTTCAATCTCATAACGACCTCATAGTTGTGGTTCTTTTCGGTACATCACGGTAAATACTTAACAAGAACCTAGGCTTACCGACCAAAGTCCTCGATTTTATGCTAAACACGCTTTGTATTATGTTATGGGATTTCCTCAAATTCTCGAAGGATTCCTTCAAGGACTAGACTATTTTTGACATAAAAAAAGCCCCCTTAAGAGGGAGCTTCTTCGGTTCTTTTACTGTTCCACTTCATCCGGTGGCTGTGGAGTCTCTGGTGGAGGGGTTGGGTTTTGTGGAGGGGCGCTCATTTTACAGATCTCCACCGTCGTCCCCTTACCCGTCATCATATACAACTGTTCAATTTCGAGATTCGTCACGGCGATGCAGCCCTGGGTCCAATTGTAGAACGGATGAACTGCGGTGACCAAAGCGTTTTTAGTCGGGTCATTAGGGAAACCGTGAATCATAATATCCCCGCCAGCCGACTTCCCTTTGGATTTCGCATAAGCGCGATCGGCCTTGTTGGGATAGTTAATATGCAAACCACGGTAGTAAAGGCTCTCAGGGTTTTTGGAATCAATAAGGTAAGTTCCCTCTGGAGTCTTGTTGTCGCCCTCAAACTGTTTGTGACCGAATGGTGCGCCACCAAAAGCCACATCGTAGGACTTCAAAACCACATCAAATCGTAAAGCATAAAGCTTCTTGCGATCCTTGGAGATAACGATGCGGTCGACCTTCGTGCCATCGATAAAAAAGTTCTTAAATTGTTCAGAATTCAAACGAGGCAACTGATCCAGACGAGTGATATCGTTGCAATAAGAAGCCGATTTAGAAAATGCCAAACTTCCCGAACCCACGATAATCAAAGATACCAAGATAGACAGTGTTTTCATGGGGGCCGTTATAGCTCAGCCAGGACCTAAAACAAAGAATTGCTTCGGATATTTCTCTTTTATAATTAAAAAGGGGCCCATGCGTTGGAGCCCCCAAATAGCCATGTCCTTTTTTCAAGGAATTATTGGGTAAATACACTAGAGGAACAGGATTGGATGCAGCTTTCCTGAGACAGAGAAACCCGCTTATCCATGCACGCAGTCGTGCCCTTATGACGAACCACCGACAATGTTCCCAGATTTGGTGTGTAGGACTTGGAGTTGATTTTAGCCAGGCACGCATAATAAGCGTATTTTTCAAGTCCCGCCTTCATCTTTTCGCTGGTTGGAAGATAGTCTTTGGCAACTGAGTGATTGATGCCGACACCTTCTTTACTTGGTGAACTTTGCGCCACTGAAAAATCGAAACTTTCAGAAGTGATTTTACTGCAATCACTTGTGGTTCTGGCATTGGCAATACCAAATGGATCAGCACCCACTTTATCCACCAGCAACACGTGTCCTGGAACAGCCACGATATCCCCAGCCTTCAAACTCATATCCGGCGTGACGGAGATTTTATTCAGGCACGTCAGACCATTCTTAGTAGGCTCCACAAAAGCCGTGGAACCCCAGGCCCAGGAGTCAGACCCCTTCAGCGCCCGACCTTCCTTCACACGTAAACCCACCGTCGCCATGGAGGAATAAACATAAGCTGAACAGTCGATACCCAAAACGCTGGTACCACTGCCGCTGTTTTTAAAGAAATTGATCGGTGAGGTTGATGCCGTCGTCGCGTAGGGTTTGCCACCGTAATCATAGATTAGCGGATTCTGGCGCACATTAAAGCAGCTGGATGGATAATTGGATTCCTCTTTAATATACGGATGAGTGGCTTGAACTTTTGCAAGACTCGCGATCATACGTTTATTGCCGACGCCGTCAGAATGTTTTCCTGTAATGGAAATCCCTTGAATATCGCTGACACTGTCATCCAACGCGGGAATCTTAACACTGTTGCAGGACTGATAAGCGGTCGCCAAAGCCCAACGCTCACCGAATACAGCCAATGGCACACCTGCCGCCACCGCTTGTTTTTTATGGTATTCAAAGTCGGAATTAACCACCACTTCTGGTGTGGAAGGTTCTTCTGCTTCCGTTTCAGTGCCAGCTGTGGAGTTGGAACCTGAATCTTCAGGACATTCCAATTCCATGGACTTTACGGTAGTTGAAAGCTGAGTGAAATTGGCACGAATACGATCCTGCATGTATGAACGGAAGGTTGTGGAGCGATCACCCACATCAATGGCTGAAAGTAAAATTAGCAATTGGTCAGAGTTTTCCACACGCTCACCTTGCGGCGCTTCCGCCAAAAGTGAATCCACCAGGCCATCCAGATCTTTTTGGACTCGCTCGGCCTGTGCCGAAGTCATGCTAGGGTTTTCCTGAGCCAGCTTTTGCACGTGGATTTTCATCGCAGATTTCAACTCTTCCGCCGTGGGAATCGTTTTTTGCTCAATTAAATAACTTTTTAAACCGTCGTAGAGTTTTTCTTCCAGCTTTTGATTTTTACAAGCAATGTCTGAAACGGTCTGAGATGCCATATCATCAATAGCAACAGGAAGTTGTTGCCCACAAGCAGCTAAAAAAACGGATGCGCTTAAGGATAATACTAAGTTTCTCATGGGAAACTTATCGGTTTAACGACGCAGCTGCCTAACCGTTTTCGGCAAAAAATTTTCCCTCGACTAGACTAAAAAATAGTCACTATACTCATGGTTAACGATTGAGGAATCAGCATGGCAGAGAAGTTCATCAAAATTCAGGTACTGTACGACATTCTTCAACTTGAAGGTTACATTCTGATTGGATGTTTACTCGCAATCTCCTGGCTGTTTTACAAATTCTTTTTAAAAGAAGTAAGTGAAGAGCGACACAAAAGTATCCGCAATCATTTCCGTATTTTGATTCGTCACTTCGTTATTCTAAGCTTCTTGTTTGTTTTATTTATCTTCATGCAAAGTTCCGAAGCGCAATTGGCCAGCTTCAATCGCTTCACTCCGTACTTTGCCTTATTGACCTTTATCTGGGCCAATATCGTTTTCGTAAAAACAACTCGCTTGATGGTATTGCAGTACCTTTTTCTGGGATCCATGAAGCATGGTGTTCCATTGCTACTTGTAAATATTTTTTCACTGTTAATGTCCATCGTCCTGTTGTTTTGGGGCATCAACAGAATTTTCGGTTTGGAGCTGGGACCTCTGCTTGCAACTTCGGCGGCGGCATCCGTGATTCTGGGGCTTGCACTTCAGGACACCTTGGGAAATCTTTTTGCCGGGATTTCTTTGCAGCTGGATCGCAACTTTGAAATCGGAGACTGGTTGGAAATCACCAGCGGTATTCAAAAAGCCACGGGGCAGGTAAAAGAAATTTCCTGGAGATCCACGACGCTGGTGGGTTTTTCTGACGAGATCATCACCTTTTCAAATCGCTTCATGGCCAATGCCCAGATCTCAAACTTCTCCCCGCCCGACAACCCCATTCTACGCCGTCAGATCTTCCGCCTGGCCTATGGCGAAAATGTGGAACTGGCAAAACAGATCCTGGAAAAGATCGTGGCAGGAATTGGGGAGGTTCGCGGGATCCCAGCCCCTTGGGCCTATGTCTCTGATGCCAATGAGAACTGGGTGGAACTGAAAATTATTTACTTTATTGACCACTACAGCTCCCAGTACAGCATCGGCGATAAGGTTTATACGCGGGGTATAGCGGACCTGACGTCAGCGGGCATTAAATTAGCTCGACAAGTCGTTGAGATTTCGTCTAAAAATAACTCCGATGTCACCAGCAAACTTTGAGCACCCGCTCGCCATTAAAATCCGCAAACAAATCGTTCAGGCTTTGAATGATTTCAACATGATCGAGAACGGCGACAAGCTGATGGTTTGCGTTTCCGGCGGCAAGGACTCCAGCGTTTTACTTGCGCTTTTGACCCAAATTCAAAAACGTTCCGAACGTCAATTTCATGTGGAAGCCGCCATTCTGGATCAAAAACAACCAGGCTTTGATGCGACGAAATTCAAAGTCTGGATTGAATCCCTAGGGGTCAAACTTCACGTCATCGAAAAAGACACCTATTCAATCGTGAAAGAGAAGTCCAAAGGGGCGACGTACTGCTCTTTGTGTTCCCGACTTCGTCGTGGAATTTTATATGACTATGCCCATGATTTAGGTTTTACGAAAATGGCTTTGGGCCATCACCGTGATGACGTTGTTCATACAGCTCTTTTAAATATGTTTTATACGGGCCAAACGGCTGCGATGCCGGCTAAGCTGCGCTCGGATGATGGGCGCAATATTTTACTCCGCCCCCTGGCTTATGTTTCTGAACGCGATATCGAAGAATTAGCTGCTGCGTGGGCCTTCCCGGTGATTCCGTGCAATCTGTGCGGCTCCCAAGATGGTCTAAAACGCGTGCGCATCAAGAAACTGGTGCGCGACCTGGAAAAAGAAATTCCCAACATCTACTCGTCCATTCAAACAGCCATGGGCAATGTGAAGCCAAGCCAGATGATGGACCACGATTTATGGGATTTTAAAGGTCTTAAGCCATTGCTTTCTGAACAGCTGGACGCTCCGAAATCTTCTGAGCCCACTGTTTAACCCTGGGGGCCTCTGAAAACATCTCTGGGGCCATCTGCAGCTTCGCTGCGATCCATGGGTAGGTCGTCATGTCGGCGATCGTATAGTGACTACCCGCCAGATATTCTGATTTTTCCAAAGCCAATTCCAAAACACCAATAATGCGGCGACTTTCTTTTTCAAAGCGCTCAATGAAACCAGGATTGTGCGGGGTCATTGAGTTTTTTCCGTAGTACAGATTCCCGAAGTTGGGACCGACTCCTGACATTTGAAACATCATCCACTGCATCGCAGATGTGCGTTCTTTCAAATCAGAACCAAAGAATTTCCCGTTATACTTCTCTGCAAGGTAATAAAGAATTGCGGCACTTTCAAATACCGGCAAATCGCCATCAGCGGCGTGATCGACAATGACTGGAATACGACCATTGGGGTTCATAGCTAAAAACTCGGGCTTCTTTTGATCACCCGATTTTAAGTCCACCATGTGCTTGGTATAAGGAACACCCAGCTCCTCAAGCATAATAGCGACTTTACGACCATTAGGGGTAGCAGCAGTATAAAAATCGATCATCACAACCTCCGCCATAAATTGAATATCCAACGACCCGCAAAAGCAACAATACGTTCACAAGGATGCCCTAAATTAGCCACTGTTCACTCCCTTTACAGGCCAAAAGCAACCTACCTATTTATGAGCCAGGTTTGGCTTTTGCTAGGTATGTGGATGAAAAAGGGAGATATTATGAAATTGAAAGGCTTTGCTACATTAATTCTATTGGTTCTGGCTACATCCTCATCATTTGCTGCATCTAATGTATGGTTTAGCGATGGGCAATGCCACGAAGTCTCAAGCGACGGCGACGACTTGGGTGTCGTGAACAGCCAATTATGTGGTGGAGGTGGAAATACCTATCAATGGCTTGCCGATGGCAATTGCCATATTTGGACAGGTGGCGATACGGATGGTGGTACTGTATCTGATCAAATGTGCGGTGGTATTATCTATCAAAGATTCGGCGACGATACCTGCCACAAGATGTCTCGCGGTGGCGCTGACCGTGGCGTAGTCGCTGAAAGCTATTGCGGCGGATAACCCCAAAGGCTTCTATTTGTTGAACCTGCGATGAAAGGCACTGATTGAACTCAGTGCCTTTTTATTTTAGGCTTTAAGCAAACGGGGGTCTCTATGAATATTGCTCTTTGGGTACTACAAATCCTTCTTGCTCTGCACACTGGTATTGGCGCCCTCTGGAAATTCTCTCATACAGCAGAGCAGACCATGCCTTCGTTGGCGCTGATTCCCGACGGAGTCTGGATGGGGCTTGCCATCGTTGAGCTTCTTTGTGCAACTGCCCTCGTG
This sequence comes from Bdellovibrio sp. GT3, assembly GCF_037996765.1. Lineage (NCBI taxonomy): Bacteria > Pseudomonadati > Bdellovibrionota > Bdellovibrionia > Bdellovibrionales > Pseudobdellovibrionaceae > Bdellovibrio > Bdellovibrio sp. GT3. Next base: position 1,085,369 of record NZ_JBBNAD010000004.1, read on the forward strand.
ATTCCCGGCATTCTAAAACGCCATACACTGCTAACTCCGATTGCCGCGGGCCTTATCGGATTTGAGATGCTGATCTTCTGTACTTTGCACTTTTTCTCGGGGGATCGCTCACCTCAACCGGTAATCTATTGGCTGATCACAGCGGGCTTCTGTGCATTTATCGTTTACGGCAGAACCATTCGCCGTCCTCTGTAAAAAAGTACTAAGGGCAACACACACACCTTTTCATTACCCCTGCTACATCTCCACATCCGATTCGGATGCGGCAGCGTGATATACACGAAGTCTGTGCGGTGTTCGTCGCTGGGTGGTTTAGAAACATTCCTTTGATGACATTGCGATGGAAGTTCTGATTAAATTTGGTATGGAAGAAAAATTTATTCCAAATGACGAAGGCCAAATTCACACGCTATGGCAACCTCTCAAAAATACCGCCTTTATCTTAATGATACCAGGTATGTTTGGCGTAGCTGAGGACTGTAAAGAAGAGTTTGCGAGTCTTACCCAATATTCTTTGGCTGCAATGAGCGTCAGAGGTAGAGGAAAGAGTACTCGAGCATTCGTTAGTTACACATTCCATTCTCAGGTTAGCGATGTGCTTGCAGTCATTGACTCATGTCCTGACGAAAATATTATTCTCTTTGCACATTCATTCGGCTGTCTTTTTGCAGTCGCTGCTTGCGAGAAAAGGATAGATCGCATCGCAGGCCTTATTTTAGTAGATAAGGGCTTAATTCAGAACAATATATCTGATCAGTGGCTTCAAAGAGTCGTCGAAAGTCCTCCGCAAAATTCTTCTATTGAAATTGCTCGAAAAATTCATGACGAATTTTCGCCTGTCGATCTAAGCGGAGTTTTTAAATCTCTAAATAAGCCTACATTGTATTTTAAGGGCGAGAAGGAAGGTCATGCTTTGCAAGAACAAGAGGCTAAAGAACTCGAGAAGTTGCCTAATGTTCAAATGGTCAGATTAAATGAATCGGGGCATTGGCCAAGTGAATCAGATTACGACACATTTATCTATAAGATTCAAAAGTTTGTCGCCTCTTTGGGTGTTCAATAATCGTTATGGAATCGAATAAACAAATTACCAAAAATCACTGGCAAAAAAGCTGTACTCAATCAGACTGACATCATGCAGAACCGCTGCGGTTCCGCGTTGCAGGATCTGTTGCGTTAAAAACTTGAATTCGCCCTGTTACCTGAGGGGAGATTGGAAGATTCCTTCCTGAGGAAGAAATTGGTGCGAATAACTGGACTTGAACCAGTGACCTCTTCCATGTCAAGGAAGCGCGCTACCAACTACGCTATATCCGCACATAATTGGAGAGATAAATCTATCTGTTGCCCCGCGGTTCCGCAAGAAATGGCTCAGCGCAACACTGGGTTCGACTCTATATTGTCGTCCACTTTACACAGCGAACTCGGTGATTCTTCCCTAAACTGGGTCCATAGGATCCACCTTTTGAAAAGCGATAGACCACTGGCAATCCATCCCCGACCGCAAAGAGCCTGGATTTCGTCCACACAAAGCGTTCGGGATGTGTTTTGGTTGTCAGATGATCCAACTCCTCTTTGGCAGGCACATCCCACTTCTCAAAGACTTTATCATCACAAGCCACAGTGGTGGTGTTCGTGACCTCGCAGGGGGACTTCAACTTTTTGCAATACTTATTTGCCTTTTCATAGGGCATCTCTGAAGCAGACAGCGGTGACATCATCAGTACATATTTGATGGATGCAAAAGAATTACTCGAGACAAACAAAAGCAGAAATAGAACGACAAATCTCATCGGACCTCCAAATTGCAAAACTAATCTGGAGATCCCTAGAGGTCATATCGAAATATTTTATGGGAGGTATCTTGTTATTCTTATCGAACAACAACGCTCTCTAGAATAGAGCGTTGTTCGGCGTTCTTGGGAATGGAATCACGTCACGGATATTAGTCATCCCCGTCACGTACATCAGCATACGCTCAAAGCCCAAGCCGTATCCTGCGTGTGGGAAACTGCCATAGCGGCGAAGATCAGTATAGAAAGAATAGTCATTCAAATGCAGACCATGACCCGTCATACGGGATTCCAGGATCTCCAGATTGTCTTCACGTTGGGACCCACCAATGATTTCCCCGATACCAGGAGCCAACAAGTCCATGGCACGAACAGTCTTACCATCTGCGTTTAGCTTCATGTAGAACGCTTTGATTTCTTTTGGATAATCCGTCACGAAAACCGGGCGTTTGAAGTGCTCTTCAGCCAGGAATCTTTCATGCTCGGATTGCATGTCGATACCCCACTCAACATTGAACTCAAACTTCTTGCCGGATTTTTTCAAAATATCGATCGCCTCCGTGTAAGTCACACGGGCAAAGTTGTTGTTCAAAACGTTGTTCAACTTGTCGAACAGGCCTTTTTCGATGAACTGACTAAAGAATTCCATCTCTTCCGGACATTGTTCCATCACGTAGCGGATGATGTACTTGATCATGTCTTCAGCCAATTCCATATTCGCTGTCAAATCAGCAAAAGCGATCTCAGGCTCGATCATCCAGAACTCCGCCGCGTGACGGGAGGTGTTTGAATTCTCCGCACGGAACGTTGGACCAAATGTGTAGATATCACGGAAAGCCGCACAGAATGTTTCACCATTCAACTGGCCTGATACCGTTAAGTTTGTCTCTTTACCGAAGAAATCTTTGGAAGCATCAATCTTGCCATCAGCCGTTTTTGGTGGATTGTCCAACTTCAATGTTGTTACACGGAACATTTCACCAGCACCTTCAGCATCAGAGCCGGTGATGATCGGAGTGTTCACGTAAACGAAGTTTTGCTCCTGGAAGAATTTATGAATTGCGTAAGCCAATACCGAACGCACACGGAAAACTGCAGAGAACGTGTTACCACGTGGACGCAAGTGCGCGATCTCGCGCAGGTACTCGAAGCTGTGACGTTTGTTTTGCAGTGGATATTCCGCAGAAGCTTTTTGAATCACTTCAACTTTGGAAGCCAAAACCTCGAATGATTGACCTGCTCCTTGGGACTTCACCACTTTACCCGTGACGATGATGGAGCTTGCGATAGAAAGCTTTGCCACGTCAGCAAAGTTTGCCATTTTTTCGTCAAAGACTACTTGCACACCTTTAAAGAAAGAGCCGTCATTCAACTCGATAAAGCCAAAGTTTTTTTGGTCACGGATCTTACGAACCCATCCGGACATTTGGATTTCTTTATCCAGGTGTTTTTCAGTTTCTCTATAAAGTGATTTAACCAGTGTCGTTTGCATAGAAGGCCCTTTCACAGACTCTCTATGATTATGTATTTTTCGCTATAAAATCAATATTTTAATCGCGAGCCAGCATCTCCCAGTCCGTCAGATTATAACGGCCCAGAATCTCCTGAAGGTGAGAGTTCTTACGGGATTGCGCAAACCACTCATCCAAACCCGTACCCAAAACCTGAACCTGGGGGTTTTTCTTAAGGCCCACTAGGACTAGAAAGCTAAAACCGGTGATGGAAGTTGGATGAAGGGTAAATTGCCCTTTATCGCGAAGCAGATAATAACGGAGAACGTTATAATCTCCCAGCGCCACGTCCATGCGTTTTTGCGCCACGATGCGCACCATTCTTTCAACAACGTCGGAGCCTGAAAGCTTATTGATTTTCTGTCCAGAAAACTCAGCCTCAATACGTCCATCCTGAAGTCCGAAGTCAGAATAAATGATTTTCTTATTCACCTGGGATTGTCGGTCAAAAATCTGCGGCGCCTTATTGGCTTTATCCAACAGCGCTCCGGTGTAGTTCACCCCCAACTGAGGACCCACGACCAGAATATCATCCATATAACGAACCAGGTATTCCGGCGCGATAATGTAATCTAGCTTGCGATTTTGCAGCCCTTGTTTCAACCGTGCAGTCGTCACATTCTCCAAACGCAGCTCAACACCGAGATCGCGAGAGACCTCCCCTAGGATTTCAAAAAGATAACCCGTCCATACACCCGGGGACTTTTCACAAATATACGGACAAAGTGGAGTCGTCCCAATGCGAATGATGCGCTTCTGATTTCCATCAAATTCCTTTCGCGCCAGAGGGGAGGTGGTTTTCTTTTCTGCTTTTTTGGGAGCAACGGCTTTGGGCACACCCATCCAGCCTGGATACTCCGCAATATTCTTTTTGGTGATAGGGAACGTGGTGACACGAATCTTGCGTTCAACCGGATTCCCATTTAGCACTTTCACAAGCACCCGAACGGATTCACGCCCCAGTTCCCCGCAGAACTGAGCTGAATCAATAACCGTCAAACGATCTTCTCGAATATTCTCAACCGAAGCAGGGTCCCCATCAAAGGTGGCGTGTCTGATTTCGGTTCTTTTCTTGGCATAAAGTTCTTTGATTATCTCCAAACCACCACCGTCATTGACGGTCAAAATCAAATCGACACTGTCTTTCGCTGGAAAATCCTTCAAAAACTTTTTAACGGCTGCCTTGCCTGAATCGGGATCAACCGCCTGATAAACACCAACAACTTCAAAACGGACATTCTGACTTCTTAAAGAATCAAAAAAACCATCTACCCGCTCCGTGGTTGATGAAACCTGCGGATACTCAAAAACGACAATTCTGATTTTCTTTTCAGGCTTGAATAAACTTGTGATGAACTGCCCGTTGTCCCGCCCCGCATGGTAATTCGCACTCGTGATAAAGGCAGTCAGATCACCGTTCACGATATACTGATCGTAGGCAATGACCGGAATTTTCAACTTATTGGCTTCTTGCAGACCGGAAGCCAGGGCTGAGTTGTCAGTCGGTTGGATGACGATGGCATTCGGCTTTGTTTTTAAGGCTTGTTGCAATTGATTGACCTGATTTTCAATCCCGGCCCGTCCTTCACCCGCAACATAGGGAGTCACAGTGATGGAGTTTTTTCCTTTGTTTTCGGTATTATATTTCTGAACCTGCTCTTCGAGGCCTTTGCGCATGGCAACCTGGCCTTCGATTTTCATACTCCAGTATAAAACGGCCACTTTCCAGTCCTTGGCATGAGCGACTGAAGACATCAGGATAAATATGCAAAGCAAGAATGAGTATTTCACGCTTTCATCGTAACCCGAAATATTTTCGAAATACAGGAATTAATAGATCTCTACGCGGTCGTTTTCTTTAAATCCGGAACCACTATGAATGATGGCAATAGAGCCGTCGGTTCCAAAGTAAGAAATCACTTCAAGCGTGCCCTTCAATCGACCAGGAGCGCGTCCAATATGCGTCCCACTTTCTGGGTCATAAATGTCATTACCATCCTCGATCACCTTTAGAAGATCACCCATTTCCAAACCGGAAATCTTGCCAACATTCAGATAAATGCGATCTCCCTGTATTGCAGCAATACGACCTTCCCAGGAAATCTTCTCAAGCGCCGTTAATACCTGCGGAGAGAAATCCAAAAAAGCATCTTTAACAATAACGTCGATCATATCAGGATTGTTTTGCAAAAACTTGTCAGTCTCCACTCTCTCACCAACTCGAACGCCTTGGTCTTTAAGAGTGACTGTCTTGATAGTGTTAAAAACTTCCTGACCACTGCGAGCTGTGACAACGCGAACTTGGGCCACGACCTCAAAACCCGTGGTCATTTGTCGAACAACACCTACGTTGTCAGCACTGCGCTTGACTCGCACATCCAGAACACGACCTTCCAAAACAGCATTGAAACCCAAGGCACCGGCAGCTTTGGATACTTCAGAAAGTTTATATCCACCTGCGGGGTCCATCATTTTGGTCAAATCAATATTTAGTTCTCGACTGTCCATAGCGATCAACTCGCCTGAACGATTTAAATCAGAAATAAAAGCCGCACGAGCACGATCCCGTACACTTTGGGGACGTTTATCTGAGGAATCCAAAAATGGTAGAACCATCAAACGCTTGCGAGGCGAAGAATCATTCTTATAAGAGACCTGGTTGTCATCACGAACTTCGCGCTGAGGACCGCCACCGCGATCCACCGTCATACATCCCACCATGGACAAAACGGCCGTCAAAACCAAAAGCAATCTCACCAGAGCCTCCTTATTGCGCCAGTTTTAAAACAATTTCTTCGCGATCTTCAGATACTTTAACCAGTTTCTTGCCATTGACATCCAATGTCTCAAGCTTTGTGGCAAGTTCTGCTGCCGAAGCCGCAGTGTCCACTTCAAAACTGACAGAGTCAGAACTCACCAATCTCTCACGAATGTTTTTAACCTGAGTCAATTGGGAGCGAATGCGCTCCTTCAAAGCTTCCATCGAAGGCAACGTATGCTTGCCAGTAACTGTCACGCGAATAACGGAAGTACCCACGGAACCTCTTTGCCATGCTTCAAACACCTGGGAAGCCAGATCATTGGAAACCGCCTCGGCCACTTCGCGGATTTTTTTATCAACCGCACCCTCGAAGGAACCTTGCACATCGTAACGACGAGACACATCCGCAATCGGGCGGGCATTGCTTACCTGCAGGGCTGTCATGCGGATCTCAACTTTATAGCCGTTACCTTTATCCGCTTTACTTAAAAAGATCTGGCCGTCAATCAATACCGGAGCATTGAAGTATTGCGCAAAAAACTGCGCATCATCACCAGCAATTCTTTCATTCTGATAACTGCCGGGAACATTGATTCCCAAACCTGATTCGACGGGCTTGATCACATAAAAACCACTTTTCAAAAAAGAACCACGAAGGGCTTCTTCAATGGTGCGATTTTGTTTTACCAGAAAGCCTTGATTCTTATCCGAGGACGTCTGCCACCAACGGTAACTGCGTCCTTCAACACGATCCACGACACTGATCACCGGCAAAACCACCGGAATGGTGTCGTTTTCGTTCAAAAGTGAATTCACCTGCAAAAGCTGTTTCAGATCCGTCAGCGACACTTTCATGTTCACTGTCATCTTGTACTCTTCACCTTCCTGAGTGATCGGTGAAGGCTTCACAAATGGAATATAACGGGGCGAAAGCTTGATCACTTTATTCGCGATCAAGGATTTGTTTTTGGAGTATCGTTCCTCGCCAATCAGATCCTTGATAACTTCCTCGGAAATTTTTTGCGAAGCTTGGTTTTGAATATCCGCCTTTGCAGCCTGCGGAGTTGTTTGTTTGGAAGTTCCGGCGAAGTTACGCTCCAGAAGATCCGCTTGTTGTGCAAATACGATAGAAGAAAACATCACGAAGAAAACAATCAAAGATGCAAAACGCATTTTCCTTACCTCAATTCAATAAAATCCGTTCGTCCAAACAAGGAATGGACGCCTTCAAAGAACTCATTGCTGACATTCACACCGGATATATCGCCTACTTCCATCATCACACGGCGACGGACGTCGGGTATATCAATTTCCAGACTTACTGCCGTTGGACCGGGATTATCCTTCATCAATAAACTCAAACTCTGATAATCCTGGTGCGGAATACGATCCAGCCTAAAGACCATACGTTTGGTTTTCTTTAAAATGTCCTCCAACGGAGACACAGAATCCACCATGATCTTTGCCACCCCTTCCTCGACCTCAAGACCACCGCCGATCAACATCGGACGCTCATCTTTCAGCATCTCACCATTCTTGGCGAAAGCATCGGGGAAGATCACCAACTCCACCGCCCCGGTCAGATCCTCGATCTTACCGAAAGCCATACGAGTTCCTTTTTTCGTGATCAACTCACGCAACTCAGTGATGAGGCCGGCGACGATCACGCGCTTTTTCGCAGCATCGCGGTTTTTCCAGTCTTTCTTGGCGGCCTGCATGGCTTCCCATTCAGGTGAACCCTGAGCTGGCATCTGGGCTGGCAAATCCACAACTTTACAAGTCGTAAAGATCTCAGATAGTGTATCAAACCCCTTCAACGGGTGATCACTCAGATAGAAACCCAAAACTTCTTTTTCGTAAGCCAGAGTCGCTGTACGGTTCCAGGATTTTACCTCTTCCAGTTTAACAATAGTTTCTGTAGAAGGCCCCAGATCAAACAATGACGACTGCCCCAGCTCACGGTCTTTTTGCAAACCTTGAGCTCGATCCAGGAATTTCTGATAACCGCTGATCAACTGATTCCGGTGTGCACCGAACCCATCGAAGGCACCAGCTTTAATCAAACACTCGATCACTTTTTTATTTACGCGACGAAGATCGATCGCATTGAAAAATTCATCCAGAGAGTTGAACTTCTTGTCAGGCATGTTTTCACGGGCTTCAACAATGGCTTCAACCGCATTTTGCCCAACACCCTTGATCCCGCCCAGACCGAAGTAAACTTCGTCCCCATGGGCACCAAAGAAATATTCCGAGAAATTCACATGCGGGGATTTAACCGTGATTCCACGCTTTGCCGCATCCTTGGAGTACTTGACGATTTTATCCGTATCAGACAACTCGGTGGAAAGAAGTGCAGCAAAGAACTCAACAGGATAGTGGCACTTCAACCAGGCCGTCTGTAACGTAACAACGGAGTAAGCAGCGGCATGGGATTTATTGAAACCGTAATCCGCAAACTTATACATCAGATCAAACAACTCAGAAGAACGATCTTTGTTGTGTCCTCTTTCGATCGCACCCTTCATGAAACGTTCACGGTGCTGATCCATCTCCTCTTTGATCTTCTTACCCATCGCACGACGAAGCATGTCGGCTTCCCCGAGAGAGTAACCGGCGATTCGCGAGGCGATACCCATAACCTGTTCTTGATAAACCATAATCCCGTAGGTCTCAGACAAGACCTCACGAGTGTCTTCCAGAAGATATTCAACCGGCGCTTTGCCATGCTTACGATCTGTAAAGTCAGGAATATTTGCCATCGGACCCGGACGGTACAACGACGTGATCGCAGTGATATCCGCAAATGACGATGGACGGATTTTACGAGTGGCATCGGTGATGCCCTCACCCTCGAACTGGAACACCCCTGCGGTATCACCACGTGACATCATTTCAAAGGTGGCCGTATCGGTCATCGGAATCATGCGTGACGTGATCGCCTTGCCACGATTCTTTTTGATATGTTTCAACGCTATGTTGATGTGAGTCAGCGTCTTCAATCCCAGGAAGTCGAATTTGATCAAACCGATTTTCTCGGCATGCTTCATATCGTATTGAACGACTTGCTCGCCATCAGCGCCTTTATAAAGCGGCGCGTGTTTCACCAACTGACCATCACCGATGATAACACCGGCCGCATGGATCCCTGCGTTTCGAACCATACCTTCCACACGCTGTGCAAGATCGATTAAAGTCGCAACCGTTGGATTCATCTCCATCATCTCAGTCAGGCGAGGCTCCATCTCAAGAGACTCTTTCAAACTGATCCCCAATTTATCCGGAATCAGCTTTGTCACCTGATCCACTTCAGCGAAAAGCATTCCCAATACGCGACCCACGTCTTTCAGAGCAGCACGAGTCTGCAACTTACCGTAGGTGATGATCTGAGAAACTGAAGCCTGACCGTATTTCTCGGTCACATAACGAATCACTTCCTGACGACGATCCTGACAGAAGTCGATATCGAAGTCGGGCATGGAGATACGTTCCGGATTCAGGAAACGCTCAAACAGAAGGAAATTTGGAAGTGGATCCAAATCCGTAATTTTTAATACATATGCGACCAGAGAACCCGCACCGGATCCACGACCTGGCCCCACAGGGATGTCGTGATCCTTTGCCCAGCCGATGAAATCCTGGACGATCAAGAAGTAACCGTTGAACCCCATGCGATCAATGATACCCAGCTCATAATCCAAACGAGCAAAGTAGTCCGGTTTTTTCTCTTCAGGGACAGCCTCCCCGCGTTCTGCAGCCTCTTCAAAGCGCTGCAACAGGCCTTCTTTTGAACGACGGGCAATGTCTTCTTTCAAAGTCACGCCTTCGTCAGTGGGGAATGTTGGCAAGTGATAAATGGGCTTGCCAGCGTCGTCCTTAAGTTTGAATTTCACATCGCAGCGCTCGGCGATTTGCAAAGTGTTACTGATGGCCTCTGGAATATCAGAGAACAATTCAACCATTTGCTCTGGTTTTTTAAAATAAAACTCATCCGTTCCCAAACGGAAACGACCTTCATCACTCAAAGTTTTATTGGTTCCGATACAGATCAATACCTCTTGGGCGATCTGATCGTCCTGAGTCATGTAATGAACATCATTACTAGCCACCACAGGGACGCCCGTGATTTTTGAAGCTTCCAAAAGGAAGGGATTGATCTGATCCCACTCTGGAACGCCGGTACGGCACATTTCCAGATACAGACGATCATCAAAGATTTCTTTCAGTTGGCGGATCTTGGCCAGCGCTGCATCCGCGCCTTCTTTCATAAAGGCTTCAGCAACCTCACCACGCAGTCCACCCGTCAAACAGATCAAATCAGAATTGTATTCTTTGATAACTTCGTAATCGATACGCGGTTTCCAGTAAAAACCTTCCTGATAACCGATCGTCGAAAGCTTACAAAGGTTTTGATAACCCTTGGTGTTTTGCGCAAGGAACACCAGACGGCGCGGCCCTTGAGCGACCTGATCGCGGTCTTGTTTTTTCTCCAAACGCGAACCCGGCGCAAGATATGCATCCAAACCCAATAGTGGTTTTACGTTGTTATCCTTGCAGGCAAAGTAAAACTCAACAGCACCAAACATGTTGCCGTTATCTGTTAACGCCGCCGCAGGCATGTTCATGGCAGCCGCTTTTTTTGCGATTGCTTTAACTCGGCAGGCAGCCTCTAAAAGGGAGTATTCTGAATGGGTGTGCAGATGAACAAAAGACATGCTAAATTCATATCTTAGCCACGTCGTTTATTCAAATTAGGAGCCTTGCGTTAACCCCTCTGGGGGAGTAAGTTTTTGCTCATCTTTGCCTTGACTCTGATAGCGCCAAAACTGAGGCAACAAAAAGCCTGTTAAAACGACCATAACAGCACAAATCAATCCACCACTCGCAACGCTGACAGGCACAGAATACTTCGCTGCAACCCAACCCGCACGGGCATTTCCTAATAGTGGTCCCGACATATACGAGATCATTTCAATTCCTGACAACCGGCCGCGCAGGTTGTTGGGAACTGTCTGATTCCAAATAATACCTCGAAATAATCCACTCATCATATCCGCCGCACCGGCCAATGCTAAAAACAAAACGGCCACCCAAAGATTCTGAGCAAACCCCACTCCGATGATGAACACCGCCCAAAGAGTTGCCGCAATCACCACCGCACGACCGTGATGTCGAACCTTCCCGGTCCAACCACTGAACAAAGTCATTAGCAAAGAGCCCACGGCCATCGCAGAAAACAAAGCGCCTGCTGCTGTGGCTCCTCCCCAATTTTCAGACATGGCCGGAAACAATGCGACAGGAAATGCAAATACCATCGCAACAATATCGATCACATAGGTACCGACAAGTTCGGGTTTTGAAAGGGCATATTTAAGTCCGACCTTGGCATCTTCCAACGGGGATTCGTCCCGCTTTTCAGGAGCCGGCATACGACTCATCATATACAAAGCAACAAAGGCTGCTGCAAAACTGATAACATCAAAAAAGTAAGCGCCTTTAACGCCAAACTTCGCAATCAACACACCACCCAGGGCCGGCCCCACGATGGCGCCCGCCGCCCAACGAAAACTTCCCAGCGCACCGATGGCCGGATAATCCTCGGGCTCAACAATTTTTTGAGTCATGGCCTCCATCGCAGGACGATGAAACCCCAAAACAGACTGAAAGATCGCAACTAAAACAAAGATCAACGGCACCGACGGTTTTTCCCGACACGCATTCAAGGCCTGAGCCAGAATAATCAATGTCATGATAATTTCTGAAGTCAGCAGCAGCTTTCTGCGATCCATGCGATCCGCGAAAGTTCCACCTAAAATTCCAAACACTAGAACTGGCAACAGTTGGACCAAACCCAACATTCCCACCAGCCAGTTGTCTTTGGTCAACTCATAGACCTCATAGGGAATCGCCACATAAGTCACCATGCTCCCCAAAAGAGAAACCATCTGTCCAAAATAAAGAAGTCGGAAATCACGATATTTACGAAGGGGAGCAACATTAATAAGCATTGCTCATTCTATTGCGACTTAACATTTTTCGCAAGAACGCTTAACAGAAGTAAACTCGCGATTCTAGATTGCCAAGGACCGCAAGCTCACACCTTCTGGCACCGTCGCCTGATCCACACTCAGTCGATCCTTCAACACAGGAATGATCACGGTTTTATCGCCTTGCCCGCCGTTGAGGATGATTTTAATTTGAACCCCCTCCACGCCACTTGGCTCAGTACCACCGTCGATATTCCACAGAGTTGCGATGTCACGGGAGATTTCAATTTTATCACTGTCGGTCACGTTTGGATTTTTCTCCATCTCAACCGAAAGCACGCTGGCCCCGAAGCCTTCTGCCACGGCCATATCTATTTGCAGGCGTTGATAGAATTTACTGACGATTCCCATCTTCACCAAAGCAGCCTTCATTTTACCAGCATCTGGCGCCACAAAGTCCTGATCCCGGGTACTATCGGTCCCAATCACACCGATATATCTTTGCGGCAGAGTCGAATTCGGAACATCCAACACAAAGGGATGCTGCACCTGAGGATTTTCAGAGAAAGAGTTAAAGGATATAATCAAATAACCAGTGGCAACATCGTAAATTCGGTAACCCGTGGCAGCTCCACAGCACTGCGAAAGCCCCGTGGTGACCAGCCCAAATTCATGATCGTAGTTAATCAACGTGGCTTCTTCGGTTTTCTTCCATGCTGGGGTTTTTAAATTCTCCCCGGTGACGACTTCCATTTTTAGTTCGCCGAAAATACCGTCTTGATCCAGGGAATAATTGGTTTTAAGCCTGCTATCAACCAGGAACAAACTTTGCGTTGAGTCCTGATTGTAGCGAACCAGCATTTCGTAATTTTGAATGGCCTTACGAACCTGACGAAGATTGTTTAAATCCGTGACGTAGCCGAATGCCGACGTGCCTGCGGTTTGAAAGAAAATCTGAACTGCGGCGAAAGAAACACTGGTTACGGCAAGGGCAGCGAACACCACCCATTTTAAGCGTGTCACCTTTAAGCGAATCACCGTGGACCTCCATCTTTTGAGAATGAATCTACTCTCCTTAGGTTTATCGAAATCAACCCGCGGCAGTAGATCCAAAGTCAAAAGACACTATTCCCACTCGATAGTTCCCGGAGGCTTACTGGTCACATCATAAACGACGCGATTTACACCCTTCACCTTGTTGGTGATCAAATTTGATACTTCACGAAGGAAGGCAAATTCGAAAGGATACCAGTCAGCTGTCATGCCATCACTGGAGGTCACAGCACGCAATGCAAGAACATGATCGTAGGTTCTGGAATCGCCCTGTACACCGACAGTCTTAACCGGCAGAAGCACACAGAATGCCTGCCAGATTTTTTCATATAACCCGTGTTTGCGAAGTTCAGAAATGTAAATTTCATCGGCATCTTTCAAAATGCGCAATTTCTCTGGTGTCACTTCACCCAGAACACGAATCGCCAATCCCGGCCCTGGAAACGGATGACGCCACAATAGCTCTTTTGAAAGACCCAATTGCGCACCCATAGCACGAACTTCGTCTTTAAAAAGCTCACGCACCGGTTCCAACAATTTAAGATTCATTTTCTCCGGCAAGCCACCCACATTATGATGAGATTTGATTGTGACACTTCCGCCAATTGACGAGACGCTTTCAATCACATCCGGATACAGAGTCCCTTGCGCAAGCCACTTGATTGGCAATGACTTATCATAGCTTTTATCAAAGACTTCAATAAACACCCTGCCGATGGCTTTACGCTTGTCTTCAGGATCCGCTTTACCGGCAAGTGCAGTCATGAACTCCTGAGTCGCATCGACACCACGAACATTCAAACCAAGACCTTCATAGTTTTTCAATACGGATTCGTATTCATTTTTTCGCAGCAAACCGTTATCCACAAACACGCAGTGAACACGGTCCGCACCCAGAGCTTTGGTTAGCAAGGTCGCGACTACGGTGGAATCAACGCCGCCACTTAAGCCCACCAAAACGTGATCTTGGGGTTGAACTTTCTTACGAATGTCGTCCATCAAGTGATCCTTGATATGAGGAGCATCCCAGTCAGCAGGGGCGTGACACATTTCCGTCGTGTAGTATTTCAACAAATCCAATCCGTGCTCGGTATGAGCCACTTCCGGATGAAACTGAACTGCCAGGACATTTTCTCCGCGCATGGCCGCCGGATGATCACCATCAGAGTTTGCGATGACTTTAAAGCCCTCAGGGACCGCCTCAACGACGTCACCATGGCTCATCCAAACTTTCTGCTTTTGCGGAACGCCTTTTACGACTTCCGTCCATGTTACATAATTCAGCCCATACTCACGGTGCTGAGCTTTTGCAACACGGCCACCCAATGAGTGAGTCAGCAATTGCATCCCATAACAAACGCAAAACAAAGGACTTATGTTACGAAGCTCCTGGATATCTCTTTGCGGAGCACCAGTCTCATAAACTGAATTAGGTCCGCCACTTAGAATGATTCCATAAGGTTTCTTTTTAAGAATTTCTTCTGTTGGATATTTATAGGAATGAATTTCCGAATAATATCCCATTTCACGTAAACGGCGCGCAATCAACTGTGTGAATTGCGAACCAAAATCCAAAATAATAAATCCACGCAGCATAATAATTAACTTTCAATTCTGTAGTTCGGAGCTTCTTTGGTGATACTGACATCATGAACGTGCGACTCACGCAGACCCGCTGCGCTGATTTGAACAAATTTTGCACGCGCCTGAAGCTCATCAATATTTCCAGCTCCCAAATAGCCCATGCCAGATTTCAAACCACCGACCAGCTGATGGATAATTCCGCTGGCAGGTCCCTTGTAGGCCACTTTGCCTTCGATACCTTCAGGTACCAGCTTTTCATTGTCTTCGATATCCATTTGCCCGTAGCGATCCTTGGAACCCTTTGCCATGGCACCCAGCGAGCCCATGCCGCGATAAACTTTGTAACTGCGCCCTTGAAAAAGAATTGTTTCGCCTGGGGACTCTTCGGCACCAGCAAGAAGATTTCCGATCATCACTGTGTTGGCACCCAACGCCAGTGCTTTCGTAATATCGCCGGAAAACTTGATACCACCATCAGCAATGATTGTTTTTCCTTTGGCTTTGGCAATACGTGCGCAATCCATCACCGCAGAGATCTGAGGCATACCAACACCTGCCACCACACGTGTGGTGCAAATGCTGCCAGGACCGACACCCACTTTGACAACGTCAGCACCCGCTTCAATCAACGCTTTGGTGCCATCAGCAGTCACCACATTACCGGCAACCACAATCACGTCTTTAAATTTCTTGGAAACATGTTTCACCATGTCCACAACATTTTTTGAATGTCCATGAGCCGTGTCCACACAAAGAACATCCACGCCCGCCGCAACAAGTGCTTCTGCACGCTCCGCAGAATCAGTACCCACACCGATCGCCGCACCCACGAACAAACGACCGTGATTATCCTTGGTCGCCTGCGGATAATTTCTGGCCTTTTCGATATCCTTGATAGTGATCAGACCTTTTAACTTTCCTTTGGCATCAACCACCGGAAGTTTTTCAATACGATGCTTTTGCAGAATTTTTTTAGCTTCATCCAGAGTCGTTCCCATTTTCGCGGTGACCAGATTTTCCTGAGTCATCAGATTGCGAATGGGTTGATTAAAGTTTTCTTCAAAACGCAGGTCGCGATTTGTTAATATCCCCACCAGCAAGCCATCCACCGTAATCGGCACACCGCTGATAGAATACTTTTCCATCAAATCCAAAGCTTCTTGCACCATATGATCCGGTCCCAGCGTCAGTGGGTCCATGATCATACCGCTCTCATATTTTTTTACCTTTTCAACTTCAAGTGCCTGTTTATCAATCGAAAGATTTTTATGAATAATCCCTAAGCCACCGAATTGCGCCATGACCCGGGCTGTGCGATTTTCAGTCACCGTATCCATCGCAGCAGATATGACTGGCGTATTTAAATATTTGTCGCGGGCGAAAAAGCTGCGTGGAACCACTTCCGTCGGTGTGATTTCAGAAAATTGAGGAAGCAGCAAAATATCATCAAATGTCAGTGCAAAAGGGATCTCACGTTCCATAAAAAACTCCTGTGAATATTCTGTGTTGAATCAATGCAGAGTTCAACAAGAACACCATCAGGAATCTGTCAGGAAGTTGACCAAAGTCGTGGCTTATTCGTACCAGGTTTTATATAGCAAATAGTTGTCCGCTGACTTCTCCAACAATGCGACCTCTTCATCGGATAATGCGCGTTTTACCTTGGCCGGACGTCCCACGACAAGACTGCGGGGAGGAATCTCGGTCCCTTCGGTCACGAGGGAGCCAGCACCGATCAGGCAATGATCGCCAACTTTAACTCCATCCATAACAATAGAACCCATACCCACAAGTGTTGCCCGGCCAATCTCACAGCCATGCAACATCACCAAGTGACCAATGGTCACACGATCGTGCAAAGTGGTTCCATACTTTCCGTATGTGCCATGAATGACACTGCCATCCTGAACATTCACTTCTTTGCCAATTTTTATCGGCATGACATCACCGCGAACGGTGACATTGTACCAGATCGAGGAACCTTCCCCGATTTCCACATCACTGATGATGCGTGCGTTGTCTGCAATAAAAACTTTTTCAGCCACAACCGGTTGCTTACCGCGTGCCTTAACAAATGGACTGCTCATATAAACCTCAGGACAATGCTATCACAGCTCTGTATTGATTTGCGAAAATTTTCGCTTCTCGGCTTGCGATGCATTTTTTGGGTCCGAGGTCACCAGACGAAACCCCACCTGTGGCGAGCCACTCCAGATATCCCCATGACGTCGAGCCGCAGGATCCAGGTTGGAACAATAGGCGTCAGTGCACAAATAAGATCCCCCTTTTTGCACACGCTTTTTCAAAGAAGGATCCAGCTCATTCTCGGCTTTATCAGGTCCACGGGGATTCCGTGCCACCGCCAGTTTTGCAAACTCTCTGAAGTAATCATCCCGATACCAGTCCGAGACCCACTGCCAGACGTTTCCAGTCATATCAAAAAGTTCATACCCGTTCGGTGGAAAGCTCCCCACTGGAGACAATCCTTTAAAACCATCCTCTGCAGAGTCAAAATATGGGAAATTCCCCTGCCAAGTGTTCGCCATGAATTTGCCGGCGGGGCGAAATTCAGTTCCCCAACTAAATGGCTTACGATCCAGACCTCCGCGTGCCGCAAATTCCCACTCGGCTTCAGTGGGCAGGCGTTTTCCACGGAACTTCGCATAGGCTTCAGCATCCGTATAAGAAACATGAATGACAGGCATCAACTCACGACCCCGCAAATCACTTTGCGGCCCTTCAGGATGTCTCCAGTTTGCACCCGCTTGCCAGCGCCAATAAGCAGAACCACTGATGCCCAAGTCAGGGCGCTCAATCCGTGGACTGAAAATAATCGAACCGGGTTCCAGCAACTCCGGCGGAAGATCCGGATGATCTTTTGGATCCAGTCTTCTTTCGGCAATTGTGATGTAACCGGTTTCATCAACGAATTCTGCAAAATCCTGATTCGTCACCAGATATTGATCCATCCAAAATCCATCCACATGAACACGATGAACCGGCTGTGCATCCAGTACTGTTTTATTGGAACTGCCCATCCAAAATTCACCACCCGGAATCCAAACCATGCTCTGGCGGAAATTGGGATTCAACGGACTCATCACAGACTCTTCAGAAATCTCACTTTCTTCCAAAGTCGATATATCCCCACGAACATCAGCTTCCTGATGCTTAAAATTTCGCTTTTCAAAAAAAGCCGAGCCTCCAGTAAAGAGCACGACAAATATAACCAGCATGGGAAATAAAATTAGACGGCGGGACATCAATGGTTTCATGATCGAAGCCTTTCCAGTCAGAACTTTGAAAGATCTTCTTATTTTCCCGCCCGGGAATTTTTAGGTAAATATTTATTCCGACACAAACCAGACTAGATCACCGGCCTGCATTGACGTTCCTGCCGACGGCCCCAGGATTCTGGTCGGGCCTCTTTCAATACAAACCACCAAAATCTTCTGTGATTCACGAATCCCGCTTTCGCGGATCGTTTTTCCGACATAAATATCATCAGCCTGAACAACAAACGAACCCATGCGATACTTGGGTGTTTCAGCTTCGGAGATTAAGCTTGCGCGTTCCTGCTCGACTTTATGATTCAAATCCTGCAGTTCTGAATCACTGCCGAAGCAAACGATCTTGTCATAGGGCCATAGCAAAAAATTACCCGACGGCGCAAAAAATCTGCGCGAACCGCGTATGATAGAAGCGATCGTCACGCTGTAATTTTCCTTGAATTTCAAATCACGCAGGGTTTTCCCCGCCCAGTTTGAATCAATAGCCACTTCAATCACACTGATTGAGGCATCCCAAGGCAACGCCAACTGAGTGATTTCATCGCGCTTGGATATTTCCTCACGCTCACGTTCCGTCAGATTGGACAAAAACTCACCCTCAAAGAACTTGTAAAATACTTCCCCGTAGCGATAGGCAAGAACACCCATAACCAGGATTGCACCGAACAGAGCTCCCGACGCAACTTTCAAAGACACAAACTGCGCCACCATCACCGACAGTAAAATAATGGCAAACAGAACCCGAACAACTGTCACCACCGGAATCAGACGACGCAAGCGCGCCATGACATCCAGATCCTGAGTCAGCTTTTTCGCCGGACGTCCCTTTACCAATCCCCAGAAAAACGGAACCGACACAACCATACACAGACCCAAAGTAAAGCCTTGAATATGTCTGAAGTCCGGAAGAATCATACGCAGAAATTCAGTTGCGTAAAGTTTAAAACCAAACGCCAAGGCCACAATCACCACCGAATTCAGAATGACTTTCATTCCGTAGGCTTCAACCAGCAAAGAGGCCACTGTGCGACTGCCCTGCCTTTCAAATGTCGATTTATAATTATCCAGAACTTTTTTAAATCTGTCCGGCAGAAGCCGATCCACGCGCTCAGAACACCAGGAGGAAGATTTGATCAAATAAGGTGTCGTGAAAGTCGTGACCGCGGAAACCGCCACCGCCAGTGGATAAATAAAATCACTGGTTACCTTTAAGGTCATCCCCAGAGAGGCGATGATAAACGAGAACTCCCCGATTTGCGCCAAACTCATCCCTGACTGCATGGAGATCTTGCGACTTTGTCCGGAAAGCAACGCCCCCAAGTAAGTGCTGATAAATTTACCGAATATAGTCACGGCCGTCAGAAGAAAAATCAGACCCGGCTTTTCAACGATGATTTTAGGATCAATCATCGTTCCGACCGAAACAAAGAAGACTGCGGCGAAAAGATTTTTCACCGGATTGATCAGCTTTTCAACACGATGACCTTCTGGTGTTTCAGCCAGCAAGGACCCCATTACAAAGGCCCCCAGTGCCGGAGAAAACCCCGCCAGTGAAGAAATCGCCACCATCATAAAGCACAGAGCGATGGAAACGATCAAAGTGATCTCTTCCTCCATGAGGTTGCGAATTTTTCTTAGGAATGCCGGCAACAGGAAAATCCCCACCACAAACCACAAAAGAATAAAGAAAACCATCCTGAAGGTGACGGACGCCAACGTCCCCATATTCAAACCTTCACTTAACGCCAGCGAAGGTAACAAGACCAGCAGAAGGACCGCCACAATATCTTCAACAATCAATATTCCAAACACCAGCTCCACAAATCGCTGGCCCTTCATATTTAGTTCCTGAAAAGCGCGAACGATGATCGTGGTGGAGGAAATTGAAAGCACCCCACCCATGAACAGACTGTCGATCGAATTCCAACCAATCAGACGGCCCACCATATAACCAAGACCGACCATGAAGATGACTTCAAAGACTGCCGTGAAACCAGCGGATCCCCCGACTTTAACAAGCTTCTTGAAGCTGAACTCCAAGCCCAGACCGAACAACAGGAATATAACACCGATTTCAGCCCATGTATGAACACTCGCTTTATCCTGAATTGTCGGTAAATACGGAAAATGCTGACTGACCAGGAAACCAGCAACGAGGTAACCCAACACCACTGGTTGGCGAAGTTTTTTGAAAAGCAGTGTAACCAAGGCTCCAACTACCAGGATGATGCCGAGATCGTATATCAATGGTGGCAAATGAATCATGCCCTATTGTTTCAACAACAGGGCCATTACACAATTTGCAGTACAGCAATTTGATGATTTTTTTAGTTTAGATATCTGGGCTTTTCGCCAGACATGTTTTGGAGTACGTGGGAATTGCTTTCCACCGTCGCATTCATAATTTTTGAACGACCAATGTAGTTTCTAGTGGCAAAAATAGGCGTGCCCAAATGCAAGCAAAGAGACATCGCTTCATCAGCACGCACCTTAATTGAATTTGTTTTTGGATGACCGGTCAAATAAAGACGAACGTACTGGCTCGCCCCCTTGATTTCCACAAACACAGCCTGACGGACTTCTATCCCCAATGATTGCATCAAAAGTTCCGTGAACTTGTGCGGAGTCGACTCGGCAATACTTTTATTCGATTGTGACAAAGCCACACCCGCCTCAATCGGAGAAACTGCCACCGGCAGAGTATGGGAATGCGATTCGTCTTTTAACAAAAGAAAAGGACGGGAAATATCACCCGTCACAGAAAGACCATACGGAAACAAGCGCACCAAGTCGTCCTGATGGAATGTTTCCTCGTCGCCGGATTCCTCCGCGAAAATGATTTGTGCTTTCAGATTTTGAAAATCTAAAACATCTTCTTTCATTACTGAACCAACTCTCCATGAAAGGTAGCCGGGAAGGCACGCGTGATACGCACATCGACCGTTTTACCGATCAAATCCGGTGAACCTTTCAAGTGCACCAGTTTATTCCCTGTGGAACGACCGTGAACTTTGCCTTCTTCACGATCTGTGTTTTCAACCAGAACTTTCATAATCTGACCTTCGTAACGTTTTACCAATTCGAAGGACATTTTATCATGCATATCAAACAAACGGTTCAAACGCTCCGTCTTAACCTCTTCCGCAATTTGATCTTCAAACTTTGCAGCTTTGGTGAACGGACGTGGCGAGTATTTGAATGCAAAAATAGTTTCAAAACCACCCTCTTGAACCATCTTCATTGTATCCTGGAAATCCTCTTCGGTCTCACCCGGGAAACCCACGATGATATCTGTAGAGAACACCACATTGGGAATCGACTTGCGCAGCATTGCGATCTTTTCCAGATACTCTTCACGAGTGTAAATACGATTCATACGCTCCAGGACACGCGTGCTGCCGCTTTGGAATGGCAGATGGATGTACTCCATGATTTTGTCCTGATGTTTTGCCATAGTGTCCGCCAGCTTCTGATTGAAGTCTTTTGGATGAGATGTGGTGAAACGAATTCTTTCAACATCCGTCTCAGTGGCAACCTTCGCCATCAAATCAGCAAAATCCACATCGCTGTCAGAATATGAATTTACGTTTTGCCCCAGCAAAGTAACTTCTTTCATTCCGCGCTTCACCAGGTGACGGATGTCCGTCAGAATGTGTTGCAACGGACGGGATTTTTCGCGACCGCGAGTGTACGGAACCACGCAGAAGGTACAAAAATTATCGCAACCCTTGGTGATGTTAACAAACGTCGCCACACCCGGATTACGAACCATGGTTTCAATGTGATAAGGGGCGCGGTGCTGGAACTTCGCACTGATGCGTTTTTCGCGATCCATGAAGCTGTCAGCAACCAAGTACGGAAGACTGTCGATTTGATCAGTACCAAATACGAAGTCGATCATCGGTTGGTTCTTGATCAGGTTTTCTTTTTCCTGCTGACCCACGCAGCCGCCAACTCCGATACGCAAGTCAGGATTTTTCTCTTTCATTTTTCTGAAAGTTCCGACTTCGGAATAAACTTTATGAACCGGTTTTTCCCGCACACTGCAGGAGTTGATGATGATCAAAGACGCGTCTTCAGGCTTATCCACGGGCGCAAAGTTCTGCATCTCCAGAAGAGAGTACATGCGTTCCGTGTCGTTCACGTTCATCTGACATCCGTAAGTGGAAATATAAACACCACGGCCCTGACCAACATCTTGATTAATGCCTTCAATTTGCTTGGTGATTTCAGGAATTTGGCTCACTTCATCCACTGTCTTACCTCTTGTGTCATCAAAGAAAGTGAGTTATAGAGGAGCACTTTAGAAATGTCAAAGTTCGAGGAGACTCTCGCTATGAATCCAAGACTGAAAAGTTCCAAAAAGTGGACAAATTTTCCCAAAGAGTACTCAAATCAAATTCAGACGGTGTTCAACGAAAATTTCGCTCAATACCTAGAGAATGCAGAGCTGATTATCGAAGGTCGTATCTACACCGAAGAGATAGTGCTGCGCGTCGGATATCACGAGGACGGCCGCCTGGCTCAAGCAAACTTTGAAGTTTCCATGAATTACTCTCAGGAACAACAAGATGCCATCACTCGCATTCACAACTGCGTGGACGCTGCTGCCTCCATGATGGTGGAATACTTTGAAAACGATGGCGAAGTGGACTTCCCGTACGTTTGGAAGGAAATCCCGTTCCAGGGCAAAAAGCTTTACGTGCAATTCACGACTGAAAACTCCAGCCTTGAAGCGGAAGCCAATAAACTATTGGGCGTGGAAGACGACAGCATCGTTTATGAAGAATCGGAATCCGAAGACGCCTTGGCTCGCGCAGAACAAAGCGAGGAGCTAAGCCCTCCGCGTGATGACGAAGACTACGAAGATCACGGTGAAGAATCAGAGCCGGACGATGAAGACGGCGATGATGAAAAGGGTCCGAAGATGTTCAAAGGAAACAAAAAAAAGCTCCACTAGGAGCTTTTTTTTTGCCCTGATGAAAAATCAAACCCCTAAAATGAAAAAGGCTCACCCCACATGGTGGAAGCGAGCCTAACCCCTCGATGAGAGATATTTAATTCAGACTAAAGATCTTGAACGCGAGCCAAGATTGCTGGAACTTCGCTAAGGTTGTTCTTAGCGCGCATGATGATTTGGACAGCGTCTTTTTGAAGAAGCTTGCCTTGAGCCATTTTCTCACAAAGAAGACCTTCCAAAGGATCTGTGATCTCGTAAACTTCTTTGTATTGTGGCCATAGGTTTTTGATATCGTTAGAACCACCCATGCAAAGTGGGATGTAATGGTCAATTTTGAAATCCTGACGATTCATGGAACGAGTGTGGAAACCCAACTGTTGATCGTATGCTGCGAAACGACCTTTTTTAGTTTGAGTATCAACATCGCGCTCGCAATAGTTGATTTGCTCAGGGTAACGGTGCTCCGTCGGACGATTGCACAACGCACCAGGAGTCAGATTTGAATCTGGCCCTGTTGGATAAGCATCTTGTGCGAAGGATGAAAGGGAAACGACTAGTACTGCGCAAAGAACAAATAGGTTCTTCATATATCTCCAAATAGTCTGCCATTAATACTGGTGGCAGGTAGAAACGACGGACCATATTTCCGTCATATATTCAGGGTTCAACTTGCGGCTACTGCTACCAATCCCATTTCCAGATTGCAATTCAAATTTGTACCACAAAATTTCGTGACGCGCCCCTGAATACTCCAAGCCCACCAATTAACAATTGTAAACTATCAATTCCCTTAACATTTCCCCAAAAACCGCCCGGTTTTCATATATTTACGCAACGTGTAATTTGGCCAAAAAAAAGCCCCACCATCAAGGTGAGGCTAATTTAGCGTGCCGGAAAATTCGATTTACCGGTGCGTTCTAGTACTCATCGTCATCAGAGACGCTGCCACCAGAATCACCCATGCCGCGCACTTCTTCGATAAACGCGTTCGTATCCTCTTCAAATTCCCCTTCACCAGCTGATTCATCGATCTCCAGCTCTTGGATCGCAGCCAGGAAGTCCTTCTCAGTTCGAAGGTCACGGCGGATCATCTCAAGGAATTTATCCGGATAACGAGACGTCAATTCCTCAACGTAACGCTCCAGTTTTCCATCAGTAAGGATTTTCTTACGAACTTGGATTTTCTTCCAGAACAACAGGTAGTGATAACGGCAGTACACATCAACCACAGCCACTTGATCGCAATCGCGAGCACGGCAGTAGCGGCGACCTTCAGCATCCGTCAAAACAATCTCTTCGTCAGATTTGTCTTTCTCTTCCGCTGTCCAGTCCTCGATGACTTCGATTTCCTCTTCGGATTCCTCGACAGCCTTCAATTCCTCTTCGTACTCACCAATTTCGTCACCCATCATGGCGTCGTCATCAGCGATAAAGTCGTCATCCATATCGGATTCTTCTTTTTCCTTTTTGCCTTTGCCTTTTTTCGGTGCTTTCGCATCCTTCTTAGGTGCAACGGCTTTTTCAGGAGCAGGGACTGGTGCCGCCTTTTTCTCGACTTTTTCCTTTTTGGAAACTTCAGCTTTAGTTTCTTTAACTTCCTTTACGGATTTCGCGGAAACTTTCGCCTTCGGTTCAACTTTGGCTTCGACTTTTTTCTTAACTTCCGGCTTTTTAGGAGCTGCCTTTGCAGGAGCTTTCTCGGCCTTCTTTTTAACAACAGTCTTAGGCGCTGCCTTTTTAGGGGCTGGTTTAGACGCAGCTTTTACCGGCGCTTTTTTAGCGGGTTTAGCTGGAGTCTTTGCTGCGGGCTTCTTTTTTACGATTTTTGCCATTGTTTTACCTAGTTGACGGTGATGAATGTACCTTCAAATACCTGAATCATAGAGCTTGGGCTGTCAACTCATTTTACTTGAATTGTTGTCTCTTGGCCGCGTACCGAAATACTGCCTCTTTGTGCTGTGCCACGCAGACGCCCCCGCACACTTTTCTCAGAACTTAACTTGCTGACTCTGAGTTCGTTGGGAACAAAAATTTCCCCATCGACTGTGTACAGATTGACGCTGGCCCCCGAAGCCGCTGGAGAGATGATATTAACACGACCCGCTTTGGATTTTACATCGACCTCTGAATCCAAAGTCATGTTGATAGTGACATTGCCATCTTGATTCTGCCCCTCAAGACGACCTTGAAACGCCTGAAGACTCAAACTCCCCTTGCCATTTTCAAATTGAATTGTTCCGGACCCTTGGTTCACTTTTCCTGTCGCCTGCTGCGTCGTAAGCGAGACAAAGCCGCGAACTTTTTCCAGATTCAATTGACCCGAAAACATCGAGGCATCCACGTCCCCTTGGATATTTTTTAAGTTCATGGCACCAGAATATCCATCAGCGTTAACGCGCCCCACATGGTCAGCAACGCTGATCTCGCCCTTTTGTACATAGAGCTGCAAAGTACCTGTCCCATTGGCTGTGGCAACGCGTCCTGAAGTCATGCTCACTTTCAGATCTTTGCTCCATCTTTGAGCAACAACGCTGCCACTCTTAAGCTGAACTTCCACTGGCACAGCAGCACCGGAAATTTCGATCTTTTTCGCTTGGGAGCTCGCTTTCGGCAAGATATTCATCCAGGTTTTCTTGCTCCCGAATTCATTCATGGAGACTTCAATGATATTCTCTTTTTTGGTAACCACATAGGCACCTTCAAAACCCGACTCTTCAACACCTGAGATTTTTACAGAATTTGCGCCGGGAGCTGCGACCAGTTGAACCTGGGCGTCGAGGCCCTTAATAACCAAACGAGTTCCTTCCTGCACAGGAGCCTCAAATGTGGCTGCCCAAAGAGGCTGAACGAAAAGACTTATCAAGATGACGGTGATCGCTGACATGCGTTGTCTCCAAATTCTGAAATATTGACTCAGACTCTATTTAAGATAATTTTTTTACGATTTTCAACATGAAGAGGTGAATTATGGAAAATGTAGTGATTGTCAGCAGCGTCAGAACTCCTGTCGCATCCTTTCAAGGTGGTTTCGGTGCAGTACCTGCTCCCAAACTAGGCGCCGCTGCGATTAAAGAAGCTTTGAATCGCGCTGGTGTTTCCCCAAATGAGATCGACGAAGTGATTATGGGTGAGGTATTGACTGCAGGTGTGGGACAAGCTCCAGCTCGTCAAGCTGCTCTTTATGCTGGACTTGGCAACAACACTCCGTGCATGACGATCAATAAAGTTTGCGGTTCTGGCTTGAAGGCCGTGATGCTTGCCGCTGATAATATCAAATTGGGCAACACCAAAATTGCAATCGCTGGTGGTCAGGAAAACATGACTTTGGCTCCGCACTTGTTGGAAAACTCCCGTTCTGGTTACCGCATGGGACCAACGCAAATGACTGACTCCATGATCAAAGATGGTCTTTGGGATCCGTACAATAATTTCCATATGGGAAATGCCGCAGAGATTTGCGTAAAAGAACATAACTTCACTCGCGAGCAACAAGATGCTTTCGCAGTCGATTCTTACAAAAAAGCACAAAAAGCCTGGGCTGATGGCGTATTCAAAAACGAAATCGTTCCGGTGACTGTTGCGGGCCGCAAAGGTGACGTGGTTATCGATAAAGACGAAGAGCCATTCAACACCAACTTCGATAAAATTCCAGGATTGAAACCGGCTTTCGATAAAGCGGGCACAATCACGGCGGCAAATGCTTCCAAAATCAACGACGGGGGCGCAGCTCACGTTTTGATGTCTGAGTCTGAAGCTAAAAAACGTGGCGCAAAACCTTTGGCTAAAATTGTAGCGCACGGAACTTTCGCGCACGAGCCTAAATACTTCACAACAGCACCTGTTGGCGCGATCAAGAAAGCTTTGGATAAAGCGGGCTTGAAAGTGGGCGACATCGATCTTTGGGAAATCAACGAGGCTTTCGCAGTTGTCACTCAAGTGGCAATGAAGGAATTGGAAATCCCTGCTGAAAAAGTAAATGTGCACGGTGGTGCCGTTGCTATCGGTCACCCGATCGGTGCTTCTGGGGCTCGTATCCTGACGACATTGGTCCATGCTCTTCACACTCATAACAAACGCTATGGTTTGGCGACTTTGTGTATTGGTGGCGGCGAAGCGGTGGCTTTGATCATCGAAAAGGCGTAAGCCATGAGCAAAAAAGTTTATAAAGACGCCATGTCTGCCCTTGACGGGGTCAAAGACGGAATGACTTTGGTCGTTGGCGGCTTTGGTCTTTGTGGAATTCCTGAAAACTCCATCGCGGCCCTTGTTGAACGCGGGGTTAAAAACCTGACGTGCGTTTCCAACAATGCCGGGGTGGATGATTTTGGATTGGGTTTGCTTTTACAAAAACGTCAGATCAAAAAAATGATCTCTTCCTACGTTGGTGAAAACGCCCTCTTTGAAAAACAATACATGAGCGGCGAACTTGACCTTGAGTTCTGCCCTCAAGGCACTTTGGCAGAACGCATTCGTGCCGGCGGCGCAGGTATCGCCGGATTCTATACTCCTACAGGAGTTGGAACTCTGGTTGCGGAAGGCAAAGAAATTAAAAACTTTGATGGCCGCGACTATGTTCTTGAGCGCGGCATCGTTGGTGACTTTGCCTTGGTCAAAGCCTGGAAGGGCGACAAGTTCGGCAATCTGATCTTCAGAAAAACCGCGCGCAATTTCAATCCCATGGCTGCAACTGCGGGTAAAATCACAGTGGCCGAAGTTGAGGAATTGGTTGAAGTGGGAGAATTGGATCCGGATCAGGTTCACACTCCAGGTGTGTTCGTTCAAAGAATCTTTCAAGGAACGAACTATCAAAAACGCATCGAACAGCGCACAGTGAGCAAGGGATAGTTATGCCTTTAACAAGAGAACAAATTGCACAACGAATCTCCAAAGAAGTTCAGGATGGTTACTGCGTAAATCTTGGAATTGGCATTCCAACTTTGGTTGCCAACTACATTCCGAAAGGAATGTCCGTTATGTTACAGAGCGAAAACGGTCTTTTGGGAATGGGCGCTTACCCAACTGAAGACAAAGTCGACGCGGATCTGGTGAATGCCGGCAAACAAACTGTGACAGCAGTTCCAGGAGCGAGTTTCTTTTCCAGCGCAGACAGCTTTGCGATGATTCGTGGTGGCCACGTGGACCTTACAGTTTTGGGCGCCATGGAAGTCGATGAGCAAGGCTCCATCGCCAACTGGATGGTTCCTGGAAAAATGGTTAAGGGAATGGGCGGCGCCATGGATCTTGTAGCCGGCGCCCGCAACGTGATCGTAGCCATGCAACACACTGACAAAGAAGGAAACTCCAAACTTCGCACCAAGTGCACTCTGCCTTTGACTGGCATCAAGTGTATCAAGAAAATCGTCAGCGATTTCGGTGTGATCGAAGTGACAGATCAAGGATTCGTTTTAAAAGAATATGCTCCTGATTTATCACCAGAAAAAGTTCTTGCTGCGACAGAGGGCAAAATGACAATTGCGCCTGACTGCAAAGCGATGACTTTCTAAGGTAAGTCCATACCAACGTCCAGCCTCCTTCCTACAAATTGCCCTGAACTTTTGTTTCAGGGATACTAAATACAACAATTTCTCGGGAAGGATCTGGGCGTGGCTGAGGCTAAGAAGCTTGCAAAAGACAATTACTTGTTTCGTGAAGGTGATGCAGCGGATGCGATGTACATCATTAAATCCGGTCTGCTGGCTGTAACGAAAACCAAAGGCCAATCTGAAGTCATGCTTGCCGAAATCAATCCTGGCGCCATGGTTGGCGAGATGGGTTTGTTCGACAACAAACCTCGCAGCGCAAACGTCAAAGCCATCAAGGAAACTGAAGTCATTGCCCTGCCCTATGACTCTCTGAACAAACAACTTGATCAGTTGCCAGTATGGGTTCGCGCGATTTTAAAAAATCTGAATGAAACTATTCGTGAATCCAACAAAAAGATCAAACAACTTGAAACTGCAAATGCAGATGAAGAGCGTTTCCCACCTCATGTGATCAATAAATTCATGTCGATCCTGAATTTCGTGTTTAACAAATACGGAAAACCTGAAGCCACAGGCGTCAGTATTTCCTCCGTACTGCTTCGCAATTACACGATTCAGATTTTTCAGGAAGCCACAAATAAAATGACCGCGATGGTGAATGCCCTGACTGAACTGGGTTATCTGACACAGGAAGATCGTGGCGACGGCACACAGAAAATTACCAACCTCAAAGCGGCCGAGTTATTTGCATTTGTTGATTGGTACAACGACTGGTTGTTTAAACAGGAAAAAGACCGCAAAGAACCACTGACAGAACAAGAATGCAAAGTTCTGAATGCACTGATTCTATTTGCTAAAAAAGTTCCGACCGACAACAAAGGTCTGAATAAAGTTGATTTAAGCGTTGTGCAAAATGAATCCATGAAGGAAGTCGGCGCACTGATTAAACCCGACGACGCCAACAGCCTGGTTGAGAAAAAATACCTGGGCGACAAGATCATGGACGGCACATCCGTCTTCGCTCCAGTGGAGCTTCCCTTCGTGGAGCCACAAGCCCAAAACTGGTCACTGGTAAACAATCTGAAAAAGAAACTGCGCTAGAAAAACAAAAAGGCTTTAGTGATGAACTAAAGCCTTTTTTTTATTTTGAATTAATCAATGCTTGGATCTGTTTGACAGCGCATTGGCAATTGCTCATCCGGCAAACGTACCAGACTCTCTGCACCCACAGTGTGAACATAGAGTGAGTTTGTTTTGATACCACTCGCGATAGGCTGCCCCAAAGTTAGGATCACCTTATCACCGGTTTTTGACAAACCATGAGTCACCAACAACTTATCAACTTCAGACAGAATGTCTTCCATGTTTTTATAAGGTTTGATCGCGTGAGTTTGAATACCCCAGTTCAATTCCATCGAGTTCAACACTTCATGATGTTGAGTCACGGAAATGATGCGGGCCTTGGGACGGAAGCTGGAAATGATGCTTGCTGTTTTACCTGTGCTGGTTAAACAGATGATTGCTGTGGCATTCAACTTCAACGCACTCAAAGACGCACTGGCAGCAATAGCCGCAGGTGTGCTCAAGAACTCACTTTCAAGAGAGATCTTATAGTATTTCTCCTCGTTGCGCTCAACCTCCAGAATGATCTCATGCATGGTGCGAATAGCTTTAAATGGATGTTTACCACTTGCCGATTCAGCCGACAGCATCAAGGCATCAGAACCATCCAAAACCGCATTGGCCACGTCTGTGATTTCAGCACGTGTTGGACGAGGATTTTCAATCATACTCTCAAGCATCTGAGTCGCCGTGATTACCGGACGCCCCAACTGATTGCAGACATTGATGATACGCTTTTGGAAACCAGGAAGACGACTCTGACCCACTTCAACAGCAAGGTCACCACGAGCCACCATGACAGCGTCTGAAAGACGGCAGATCTCTTCAAGATTCTCCAACGCCTCGATCATTTCAATTTTAGCAATGATCTTAGCCTGTGAACCACGGGATTCGATAATCTCACGCAGTTTGCGAATATCACGGGCATGGCGAACAAAACTCAAAGCAATGTAGTCGACCTTGTTGGCAATACCAAATTCAAGATCCTCAAGATCCTTCGGAGTCATTGGATCCACCGGTAAATTCACACCCGGAAGATTCATACCTTTACGGTCCTTCAGGATGCCGCCGTCAATAACAACAACATCAACCTCTTCACCGCGAACCTGCAATACTTCGACTTGCATAAGGCCGTCATCCAAAAGAATGCGTGTGCCCGGAGCGCAAGCCAGCGGAAGCTCTTTAAAGTCTGAAGGAATCAAACCTTGGCGTCCTAATACCGGAGCCGTGGTGAAGGTGAACTTCTCACCAGGTTTAATTTCAAGCTTTCCATTTTCAATTTTTCCGACGCGGATTTTAGGCCCCTGCAAATCCTGGAGGATCGTCACTGGAGCACTCAAGTCTTTGGAAAGTTTACGGAGTGAGTGAATCACTTTTAAATGATCTTCATGGGTCCCGTGAGAAAAGTTAAGGCGAGCCACATTCATGCCCGCCTTAATTGCTTTTTCTAGGTTTTTCTCATCACGAGTAGACGGCCCGATGGTCGCCACAATCTTTGCTCGTCGGTCTGCTAACATTGAAACTACGCCTTCCTAGAGTATGCACTCATCTTTGTAGACAAGTTTTGCATATCCTCCTGGTGGCGTCTATTCATTCTATCAAGTTGATCTTGGTGCGACTCACTGAGTTGCGCAAGCTTTGCTTCATACTGCATAGTTACAGATTCTTTTTCATTCTTCGAAGCCTTGCCTTGATTGTCGATACGCTGACCGTACATGCGCTCAAGACGCTTTACTTCTTTGTCCTGATTGTCTTTAAGTTTTGTGATTTTGTCCTCGTAAGTCTTCACGGTTTGCTCAAGACGCGAATTGAAGCTCTGCTCCATGCCACGGAATCGCTCTGTCATGGCCTTGTTTGTAGCGATCTGATCCTCTGCAAAACGCTGACGTTGACCATCCATGCGTTGCGAATAGTTGTCTTCCATTTGCTCCAGGGAACTACCGTAATACTCTCCCAATCTTTTCGCATTATTTGACGACAAATCCGTAATTTTCTTAACGCGGGACTCAGCCGTGGAGTTCACTTGGATCATTTGATCCTCGTGTTGCTGTTTCATAGTTTCACGATCCAGAGAGCTGCGTGCATTTGCAACATTGGCCTGTGATTGATATTCACGGTCCACATTGCGCAACAACTGTGCGTTCTTGTGATTCATTTTATCAACGCGCTCGTCCGAAAGCTCACGCATACGATGAACGGCATCTTCACGGCGCTGATCCACCAAATCCAACTGCTTTTCATAAGCTTGTGTCAGATTCTTTCTTTCGATACCGCGCAGTTTTTCATTCTTGGCCATCTCGTTATTCAACTTGCTGTTCAAACGTTGAATTTGCGAATCTTTGGAACGCACCTGAGTGTTAATTCTTTCACTTACGGTATCGCGGAAATCTGCATTTTGATCATCCAAGGTTTCCATTTTGCGCTCCAAAGTATTATGATACTTGTCGCGCACACGGTTCAACTCGGAGTCCATCACCGCCTGCTTCATTTGCAAATTGTCAGAGTATGTCTCTTTGCCATTGGTGACAATGTCAGCTATTTTCTGCTGATAAGATTCTTTATCGTTCTCACGCATGTTCTCGCTTTGCTTGATACGAGCCTCGTAAGACTTTCTCATCTCATTCGTTGCACGATTTTTCGTGGCCACTTCCTGCTGATGGGAAGACGCCATCGCGTTTCTTTCTTTCTCATGCGCATCATTTAGTCGGCGTGCATTGTTTGCCACATTCTGACGTGCTTTTTCACGATTTTCATCAGTCGATCGCTGCAGCTGCTCATCACGGCTTTTGATTTCCGTGCTCAGCTGCCCCACCAAATTGTTCTTTTGGGATTCATTCACTTCTTTTTGCTTACTCAGCTGAGCTTCATAGGAATTGCGCATCAAAGCGCGATCGTTGTAGGATTCTTCAGTCTTATTGCGCAAAGATTCGCGATAAGTATTACGAACTTCATCAATCTTACGGTTGTTATCCAAATCCTTGTCCGTTAACAATTCACGATTGCGCTCTTTCAGGGAGTCGATTTTATTTTCATAATTATCAGTGATGGATTTCACTTCGTCGTGATAACGTTGCTCAAGGCGTTTGATTTCCGAATTACGGCGCTTGGCATTCTCGGTTTCCCGATTTTCATACTCTTCACGAGTTTGTCTGATTTTTTCGTCCTGGCGCGAGCGGTCTGATGAAATAGAAGACATCCTATCCTCCCCAGCCTGCAGAATAGCATGCGGAAGACAAAGAAACTTCAGGACTCTGAGCTGGTTAAATAAAAACAGGACCTAGGTTTGAGGGAACTATCGGTCAAAAGCCCGCTGGAACATGAGCTCCCGGGTTTTTTGGCGCTCAGCCTGGGCTTCACGCTTTTTTTCTTCCTCATTGCGGCGAGCCTCTTCCACGGAAGCCAGCTGTCGACGCGCGATCTTTTCATACAGACTCGCGCCACGCTCACTAAGATCCGCCCAATTGCCCCGCAAATGCGAAACTTCAGATTTAAACTGCTCTTTGGTACCCACAAACAATTGATTCCACTGAAGCAGATGATCTTTCAAATCCACAGTCTGGATCATGCCAAACTCATTCTTACCCTTGGAGTTGATCCCAGAAACCCAAAACTCGAAACCCGCCGGGACTTCCAGTTTTTTACCATCACGAAGCACAACATGGAGTTCCGCATCGATATTGCGCACAATCTGCTTTTCACCGCGCTCAATGATCCAGTACTGACCATGGGAGGATTTTGCTGTCATGAAGGGTGTTTCCACCTGAACACCAGGTGCGGACTCAACCCATAAAACGCCTTTTACCAGACGCCACTTTTCCTGCGAAAGACGCACCAAAGTGGATTTTTCTCCTGCATGAATTTTCAAATCACCTTGTTTCAGATGAAATGCGGGTCCCACCACATGCAATGCACAGCTTTCAGAGGACTTCAGGCAGGCTGCCGGTTCCTGCAACGTATCCGCGGAAGCCCGAACCCGAACCTCCACCTGAAACGCCAGCAAAAACATGAAAATCTGAAAGAACTTTTTCATTATTTGAATTCCACGCTGTTCGCCAGCTTGCGGGCCTGTTTGCGCAGATCCTCATTTTTGAAATTCTTCAGAACTGTATTGTAAACTTCAGCGGCTTCATCGACTTGATTGTTGTATTCGCTGATTTGCCCCATACGCAGCAAAATGAACCCGGTAAGGTCATTTTCAGGATACTGAGTCACCATGTCGTCAATCTGCGCCAGAGAGTTACGGAAGTCCTTTTTAAGAAAGTAACTTTCAGCGATGAAGAAGTGCGCCTCAACCCCGTGCGAACTTAAAGGAAACTTCTCAAGCAAGCCATTAAACTCACTGATAGCCTTGTCATAATTCTTTTGATTGAAGTATTTTTTCGCACGCTCATAAACAACAGGCGACAAATCAACCTTGGACTCACTGGCCGGCGTACGCACCGCCGCAGCAAGATTGTTCAATTCATACTTTGCCTGAAGGGTTTTATCACCCGGAAGCGCCTGGGCCACAGCCTGTTGAAAGTCTTTAAGCTGATAAGTTAAAAGGGAATTATCAAACTGCTCTTGTTCGATTTTTTTATTAAGAGCAGAGATCTGGATTTCGTATTTCTGATGGCCGTTAAAATGCCCCACCAATACGCCATAGACGGCCACGATACCAATAGTGAGGCACAAACAGAAAACTACAAAGATTGAGTTCTGATTCTTCATGCCCCACTTATCGGCGGGAAACAGCTAAAAATTGAGACTGTATTATTTTGAGACTGACGTCTGGACCTTGGTATAAACCACTTCTGCATCCAGGTCAGACCACTTGCCGTTCTTCATCTGCTTCACCGGCACACGGCCCTTCAAAACGCGCAAAGTCTTGTCTTTATCGGAGTACCAAAAATGCACCGGATCCACCAGGGCAGCGATAACGAAACTGGTTGGCTTCATCTGCAACTCAATCAGCTTTTCACCTGCCACTTCAGTTTCACCGACTTTTTTCAGGGTGAAACCCACAGTCTCCAGTCGATCCCAAACCGCATAGCGGACACTGATGGAACTTCCCTTTTGAAATTCCTCCCAGTGAGACAAAACGAAGGGCGCAAAATTAGCCGTGCTCAGCAGAATCCCTTTGGACTTCTCTTCACTTGTTTTCGTTTTGCCATCAGCCCCTTCATATTCAAATTTGATTTTGTCACCCTCCAAAGTGATGCGTCCTTTTTCACCCGTCTGAGATCTTACAATTTCATAACTGACAAATTTGTCACCTGCTGCAGCGCCTTTTTCGACCACCACAACTTTTCCTTGTGTGTCACGAAACTCGCCGTGCATGCGTGTTTCGGCCCCCTGCGGAGTAATCTCCAGATTCAGATCGTAGAGCTTTTGCTTTCGATCTGACTTCAAACCAAACAATTCCGCGACCACTTTTTGCTGCGCAGATAAAGTCAATGGAAACAATATAACGATAAAAACCTTAAGCAAATTTACCATTTTTAAATCTCCTTATTTCCGTAAAATATCTTGACCAAATTCATTCTCAAACTTAGTGTCTGTCCCCTGCGCTGAAAGGGAAGATGGCAATGAATAAAGCTCAACTCATCGACATCGTGGCTGAACGTACAAAATCCACGAAAGCTCAATCTGAAAATATTCTTGACGCCACTCTTCGTGTTATTCAGGAGGCCTTAAAAAAAGGTGACGAGGTCAAACTTGTTGGCTTTGGAACATTCTCCAAAGCCACTCGCAAGCCCCGTCAGGGCCGCAATCCAAAAACCGGCCAGGCAGTCAAAATTCCCAGCGCCCACGTACCAAGATTCAAACCAGGCAAGGATCTTAAAGACTCTCTGAACTAAGCTGATCTGAACTGATGGAGCTGTAGTACTCAGGACGGTCTTTAACCTGACACCAGCCGCTTAAACCGCTCTTCCAGATAAGTTGGTACGGCGAAATTCGCCCAGCCTTCAAACCCGCTTTAATATCTGCCACGGAGTAAGGTCCTTCCTGCAATGGCACACCGCCATTTTGCCCGACAAGCACCACCCACTCCGGCACTTCTTCATTGATGGGCATCCCTGGTATAAAAGATTGACCCGCCGGAAACAGCGTCAACTCAAAGACACCCCAATCGGCCGCTGCTTTCCAGACATCCCCTTTGCTTTCATCCAAAATCAAATCCTGAAAACCGACTTCGCCACGATGAATGAATGCACGCATTTCTTCCAGACTGTAAGGCCCTTGGGGTCTTAAATTCACACTTCTAAACCAGGTTTTCTTCATAGCTTTTCCTTTTTGCTTTGAAAGGGGGCTGGCAGTGATTCCACCACCTCTAAGATGCCATAATAAGCTGCTTCAAAATTCTTATTATCCATGGGTTTTTGCAGAAACGAAGCCAAAGCGGATACTTTTAAAAGCTTCTTTTGGTATCCGTTAAACAAACGCTCCCCCATCATGCCACCCAACAAAGTTGCCGCCACCATATAGCTTAATTTTCGCCGAGGCCGGGCTTGCAGGCGATGACCGGGAACCCCCGTGATGACCATGAGTTCATGCATTTTTTGCGCAAGAGCCAGCTGCAGAGCCTCTTTACCGATCTCCGAAGACTCCTTGTGCACAAGACTTGCCTTGATGTCGGCGATCGTGTCTGTTTTTCTTTTTGGATTGATCATCTTTGAGCCGAAATACGCAACGGCTTCCATCCAAATCAAGCGCAGGAAATCCTGAGGAACCTCGCTGAACAGTGTTTTTGCTTCGCTCACTTGCGCATGCACGTAGTGCATCGCCAAAGTTGCCGCATGATTCACTGTTCCCCGTGCCAGGTAGGCCGCACTGATCTCAGGAAGGTAAAAAGAATTTTCATCCTCAATCAGGCGCTGAATCCACAGCTGTTTTTTTGCGTCATAGTGCTCGCGCACTTGAGACCAGAAAGAATCATCATGAGCGGTGTAAACCGAAAGCCCTGACAAAGACACCTTCAAACCCAGCTCGTCTGCCATGATTTTCACATAACGACCCACATGGTCCGTAAAATCCACAGGCGCAAAGTCAGAATCCTCGTCCTCATCCCAATCATCATCGTCTTCTTCATCACTGGTAAAGTGCAAACCTTCATCGTAAGCCTGCTCCAGATACATCAGATAGTTCTGCCACTTCACCCACGGCGGAACGCTCATCAAACAAAAAGTGTTTCGATTGATACGAATCAGATCCGTACTGCCCTCTTCACCCTTTTTAAGCAGCTGAAAATAAAGTTTGTCGGAATTTTGAAACAGACTCAGTACTTTTTTAGCAAACGGTTTTCCCAGATTTTTTTGAATTTCGGTGGGAATGTGCGCGCTGGCTAAATGCAAATCCCCGTACACCACAAAAATCAGGCTTTCGGGATGACTTTTCGTCAGTTCAGAGATTTTTTTACCCGCAAAAACATCCCGGGACTTCAGGGTCGTGGCATTTCGTTTGGCGAACGCTTTATTCAACCCAAACACTGGAATCTTATTCTTTTGTGCATAACGCAGAATCGGACGATAGTGCTCCCAGGGAAAGCCCCATTTGGCTTCCCACTGAATGGACTTCAGAAAATCCTTTTCGGACATTTTCCCCGACATAAACTTATCAATTTTTAATTGATCGGCAGCATCAAAAAACTCAACCGCCAAAACAAGGGGTCGATTTTTGGGAATATTACGCAGCACCCGCAACTGCGCCTTCTGAGACTGATGAAGTGCGTGAAAATCCCCCATGAGAACCACTTGAGAATCAGCAATCTGATCCCAAAGTTCGGCATGCTCAGCAGCTTGCCACTTTCGCGAGAACTCATTTTGATACGTTTTATGATAGCGCATCAGCTCGGGGGTGTCCTCCCCCAGACGATGACGAACCTGTTTCTCCATCTGCAGATAGAGGTCTTTGCGAATGCGAATCCACTTTTGTATGTCGTTCAAAGCTGTCTTCCTTGATAGCGGCTTTAATTTTTGCATAAAATTCGTTGATTTCAAACATGATTCTAAGATTCAATAAGGCATGAAAAACTCATCAAGCAAAAACATGTTCCTTCTTGTGGCCGTGATCGCAACCCTGATTGCCATCGGCTTTCACACCTACCTGACTCAACACTTTTACGCTGTGAAGTTTGGAACCCTGGAGGGCGCATCCGTTTGTAACGTGAGCAGCACCTTTAATTGCGACACTGTGACAGCCAGTAAGTTTGCCTCTTTTCTTGGCATCCCTATGGCTATGTGGGGCGTTGCCGCCAATTTGATTTTACTTTTCCTTTTGTGCATAACTCGTTGGAATCTCACACTAGATCGCGATATGACTTCGCGCTACGCCTTCCTTATGTCCATCCTGGTACTTTTGGGTTCCGTGGTTATGGGAGCAATCTCCATTACATCAATGACGGCATACTGCCTATTCTGTATTGGAACATACATCCTATCTTTGATTTCATTCGTTGGAGCATGGAAAGGGGCAACAAACCCAACCATCAGCAACCTGACTGAAGATATTAAGGACGCGTTTGTCACTGACAAATGGTTCCTGGGCAGCTTGGTCGCAATCCCGGTCATCGCTTTCATCGCAAATCTAATGTACACAGAAACCAAA
The DNA here is from genome assembly GCF_037996765.1 of Bdellovibrio sp. GT3. Taxonomy (NCBI): domain Bacteria; kingdom Pseudomonadati; phylum Bdellovibrionota; class Bdellovibrionia; order Bdellovibrionales; family Pseudobdellovibrionaceae; genus Bdellovibrio; species Bdellovibrio sp. GT3. The sequence continues at coordinate 1,123,499 of NZ_JBBNAD010000004.1, forward strand.
GGTTTCGGCGATATGGAGAAAATCTCCAAAGAGCGCGTAGGCTATTGGACAATGGCTCCGGAGCAACAGTTCGACAACTCCAAAGGCCTGACTTTACAAATGGGCACTGAACCAGCGGTTATGACCATTGTTGAATTTGCCGATTTCTTCTGCCCGCATTGCAAACATGCAGCTCCACCAATTCACTCTTTTGTTAAGGGTCACACAGATGTGAAGTTGGTTTTCAAACCATTCCCTATCGATGGCACCTGCAACAAAGCCGTTCAAGGTGGCGGTGACGGAGTCCGCTGCGGACTTGCAGCCTCTGTATTCTGCGCAGAAAAAATCGCCCAAAAAGGCTGGACTGCTCACGATTTCATCTTCGAAAAACAAGCTGAATTCATGGGTGCTCCGATTTTAGATAAACTATTGGATCAAGTTGCAACGGCAACTGGCATTTCTGCTGATGAGCTTAAAAAGTGCTCTAGCGATACTGCAACACTGGAGCTGATCAGTGGAATGGCAAAAGAGGGCGAGACCGCTCAGATCCAAGGAACTCCCACTGTTTTTGTAAATGGAAAACTACTAACCGGCGGACAATCTAAACCGGTACTTGAAGAAGTTTACAGAGCCATTAAGAAATAGAATAAAAAAAGCCACCCTTGAGGTGGCTTTTTTTTTACAACCCGACCAGTCCAACCAGCCAGTTCGCAAGTCTGCCAAAGGCATCATCAAAGACAATGATACTTGTCGACGCCAAACCGTTTACAATATCCAACCAAAAAGCCAGAATAACAATCCCTAACGAAGCCGCACACAAGGCGCGAACCACATAAATCGTGGATCGGGCATCAGCGATACGCAAATCAGTCTGAATTTTTTCAATAGTTTTAAGAATATACTGCAGCTCTTTAAAGTGCTCTTTAAATTTCTCACGCAACTCTTGTTGCTTGGCGCGAGTTAATGAATTAATCCCAGGGAAACCCCGCTTGGCCTTAATTGCATATATAAGGTCAATGCCGTGATGGATATAGCGAGTTACTTTGCCTTTGAAATCAGGATAATCAGATGGCGCTTCCAAGAAGTCTTTCAACTCCTCAATCGCCCGATCATAGCGCTCGGACAAAACCCATGTCAGAATTTTAAAACGAAAAGACTCGGGATTACCCAAATCCGTACGATCCACCGTACCCATATCAAATAGACCGGCGTCGTTGTTTTTATTTTCATTTGCCACAGCGGCATTATCTTTAATTGCAGGAACTGCCATATCTTTCTTTTCGGACTTTCCCAGCAAAGATTGAAGCTCATTTGCTACTACCAAAGTCCAGTCTTAAGCCTTTGGTTTGACGGACTCGCCTCATACTGAGAAACTAGATTAAGGGCGACCTAGACTTCATGGAGGAGGGCTATGGACACCGAACAATTCCAAAGCGCTAAATTAGGACATCTGGACTTCGAATTCGAGCAACAGCCCGTGGCTGCCTCAATTCCACTCCCTGACGAGCTCCCAAAACGAGCCGACGTCAGTCATTTACCCAAAGAAATCCTGAAATCTTCGACGGTGGAAAATCTAATTTCCCAAAACGAAGATTTGATGGCGAGACTCAAGGTCGCCATTCGCCGGCTTTCTTTGTTGGAAAATGAAAATCAAAAACTCAGCGAAGAAACCAACAAGGCTCGCCTGTCACAGTCCTCTGTAACAGATCAGATTCTTGTATGGCGCGAAAAAGACAACATGTGGAAACACAAGGTTGATCAAATCGAACGTGAAAGAGAAATTCAGGCCGAGAAACTTCGCGCCCTTCAGGAAAAAGTGAGAGGTATGGCCTCTGATTTGGTCCGACATGAAAAATATCATGATCGCATCAAAAATCAGGTCAAACCCTACATCTCTCAACTGAAAGAATACTCTGCAGCTCAGGATGTACGTGTTTCTGAACTTGAAGTGGATCTTAATCACAAAGAAGCTTTGCTTCGTGATCTAAGACACCAGGTCATTGAAGTGACTAAAAATGCCCGCTACCAAGTGGAAACTTCCGACAAAAAAGCTCAAGAAATGGTTCAACACTACGAAGACCAGATCGCAAGCATGTCGAAAGAACTTAAAGTATTACATCAAGCTCAAGAAGATCTTGAAGCTAAGACTGCAAAATTGCATTCAGCTCTAGAGCGTCAGGATACCTTGGAAAACGAGCTGGTCGTCGTTCGTCGCAGTAAAGAAGACGTTCGCCACCGCTTGGAACAAGAACTGAATCGCCAGCAAGAACGCATGACCGAGCTTACGCGTCAGAATCAAAAACTGGGTGTTGAACATGCTGATTTGCAAATCCGCGTAGTACAAGATCAAGAAGTGATTCAAAAGCTGGAGCGAGAGAATCGCCAGTATTTTGAGCAGTTGGAAAGCCTTCGTTATATGTGGAATGCCAAGAACGAAGAAAATGAAAAACTCAAGGTTGCAGCGGCCGCATTGGAGCGCCTAAACCTTGAGCTCAGTCAGAAATTAAACGAAATCAGAAAGTAACGACCTTGACCCGCCGAAGCTTCAGCGAAGGCGGTTAGAAGGACTGCAAAGCGCCTTCAATACTTTCATGAACTTCCAGCGCCGGGCATTGAGAAAATGCGAAAAGGCGCTGGAAATCTGGAGTCAGTCCAGCAATTTTCACATTCAGCTGTTTCTCAGCATTCATCTCATTCAACAAACCAAAGAATGATTGAATACCCGATGAACCCACAAAATTCAGGTTCTTCATGCAGAAAACGACCTTCTTATCCGCCAAAGTCGTCAGACAAGCCTTTTTAAAGGACTGAGCTTTTTCAATCTCAATACGTCCACTTAAAGAAATGATAGTAATATCCCCGTCCAACACGAGCTTCAAATCCATGAAAATCCCTTTCGCACTTCATTATCCCCAGATAATTACCAGCTACTTAACGGTTCATTTTCATGCCGTTTTGAGTCCAAATTTCAGGCTCGACAAAGGGCCAAAGACTCCCTACCATAGTTGGGTGCAACTTAGCTCGGTCATCTTGTTTTTATCATTAATCCTGTCCTTCGCGACGTATTCTGCGGCCCAGTCCGTAGAAACACCTGCAGCAAAAATTCAGGGCATATTGCTCAATGCTGACAGCATGTTCCGTGATAATGAAAAAGAGACCGTTGAACTGGAAGGCAATGTGCAAATCGTCTATCAGGGACAGCACATCAAGGCAGATAAAGCCACCGTTCACCTGCGCACACACCGAGCCGAGCTTTATGGCAATGTCGAAATCAGCGACATGAAAAACACCATTGCCGGCTCCCACGTCAAACTGGATTACGAAAACAGCACCGGGATAATTTATGATGGTTATGTCTCCTCAGGTCCTGTCGCTTTCTCGGGAAGTGTCCTGGAAAAAACCGGCCCCGAAGAATTCATCGTCAACAATGCCGATTACACGACCTGTACCAACTGCCCCGCTTCCTGGAGTTTTTCAGGCTCCACCGTTCGTGCCGAGATGGGTGGTTATGCTTACATCAAAAATGCCATTCTAAGAATTTCTGATGTTCCGGTGTTTTGGTTTCCCTATCTTGTCGTGCCACTGAAGAGCGATCGCCAATCAGGCGTATTGACTCCGGGATTCGAATTGTCCGACAAGGGGGGCTTCACGGCCTACATTCCTTACTTCTGGGCTATTTCGCGCAGTACAGATGCAACGATCACTGTGAAAAACTACGAAAAGCGTGGTCTCAAAGGGATGCTGGAATATCGCTACGCCCTGAATGAAAACAGCGAGGGCACGTTCTCTTCAGCATCTTTGTACGATCGCTCCTTTGGTACGGATGAACTTTTGAATCGCTTTAGACCCGCGAGCGACACCAACGAACCGCTGGAACGTTGGTATGTAAAATACGATCACTACTATGACATGCCCGGCGGTTACATTCATCGCTCGACAGTCAACCTGGCAAGCGACCTGCAATATCCGAAGGACTTCCCTCTGGAGACCATGAACTACGGTGACTCGGCCATGGAAAGCCGTATGTCATTGACTAAAAACACCAAAGACACGCTCTTCATGGTGGATACATCTTATTACTATAATCTTTTGCAATCGAATCCTCTTTCCAACAATGAGGACGCTGTTCACCGTGCGCCTGAGATCCGCTGGTCTCAAGTGGAAAAAAATATCGGCGACACAAACTTCGTCTATACTTTGAATCTGGATTACGTGAACTTTGCCAGAGCTGGTCAGGCTTTTGATGACATGGAATACTACACAGATCCTACCAACGGAAATAAAGTCCGTATCATCAAAACATCCTGCGGTCAGGATCCGAATTGGTCCGACAAACCGGGCTGCTACAAGATCTATGACGGCTACGACCCTTCAACAGATTTGATCCGTACCGGGCAACGTCTGGATTTCCTTCCTACTCTTTCTTATCCGATTAGAGTCACCGACGGCGTAGATGTACTCCCCCGAATCAGCTACCGCGAAACTCACTACAACTTCGAAGTTGGTGATGAAAAGTATTTCGTACGTCGCTACGCCCGCACGGAGCTTACGGGACGGATGGATTTCAGCCGCATCTATGGTGATCGCATCGATGCCAAGGCAACTCGGCTAAAGCACGAAATCATCCCAGAGATTTCCTACACCAATATTCCCTGGATCGATCAGTCTTCCCATCCGTTTTATGGTCAAGGTCAGACGAATGATGCCCCTTACACATCCACGGATTCTATTTCAGATCTGGATTTGGGCTCTGACTATGGTTTACAGTTTGACTACACGGACCGGGTTTACGATCGCAATCTGGTGACTCTTGCTTTGACAAATAAACTTATCCGCAAAGCCTGGGTGGGTGATCGTCCCGAATATCAGCAAATTGGTTATCTAAAACTTGCGCAGTCTTACGACGGAACTCAGAACAATAAATCCCAAGCGGAACCTTGGTCGGATCTGAGTGCCATTCTAGATGTTCGTTTGCCACGCTTCCAAACTTACTCGATCTTCAATTATTACCCTTATCACGGAGTCACCAACGCCTCTTCGCGTGTGCGTGTACTCAATGACCGAGGCCAGTTTGCACAAGTTGCACTGACTCAACAATATAAGATCGCTCCTGGGAAGCCTGTTGATGAATCCGGGCGCACTGAGGATTGGACACTCTCTGCAGGGTTTATTTCCCGCTATGTGAACCTGATGGGCCGATTCGTTTACGATGCCAACACTCAGAACTCCGGAGTTCGAAATCCAAAATCCTGGGCCTATATCGCGCAATTCAAACCCCCTGGCGACTGCTGGATGATCACTTTCATTCAAGATCAGGTGACCGGTGGTGACACCAACTTGCGCCTGAACTTTGAATTCAACTTCGACGGAGTGGCGAAACCACCAATTCCACCAGAAGCTCTGGATCAATTCGGATTCTAGTTTCGCACCCAACAGTTATGTTACATCGTCTATGATTGTGATTTCCCCAAACCGAGTCACAAAGGCCCAGTGCACCTCAACCTGACAGTTGAATCGGGCCGCAAGAAAAACTGCCGCCCCCATAAGTCGAAATTTTTGCCGCGGTGATATTCGCGCATTATAAAACGTCGCTTGGTTTGCCGTCTTTACTTCCACCATCAAAAGTTTTTCCCGGCTGGGAGAACGAAACAGCAAATCAATCTCCGCATAGGGAGTTTTCACTCGCTGTTTTAATAGCTGATAATTTCGATTGATATAATACTTGGAAACGAACTCTTCCGATTGGACGCCTCGTTTGTGCGCCCAATAGATTTTCTTATCAGACGTACTCTTTGACGCCAGCGAAGGACTTGCGATGCTCTTCGCATGGACCGTGCTCGATGATGGATTGCTTGTGAACTGGGGTTGAGTAACCTTTGTGACCTTCGAAGCCATAGAGTGGGTATTTCGCTCCTAACTTTTTCATCAAGTTATCGCGAGTCACCTTGGCCACAATGGATGCCGCCGAAATCGGCGCCACACGCAAATCCCCCTTGATCACAGTGGTCTGTTGATATCCTTTAAGATTTGGAATCTTTTGATTCCCATCCACCAGAACATGTCCACCACTGACACCCAGGGCTTCAATTGCGCGCTTCATAGCAAGAAGAGAGGCCTGCAGGATATTTAACTCGTCGATCTCCTCAACGCTTGCAGAGCCAATACCAACTTTATGTTTTTGTTTAATCAATGTCGCAAGTTCCTCACGACGCTCTTCGGACAGAAGTTTTGAGTCAGTGACCAGATCTTGCAAATCTGCTGATTCAAAAATCACGGCAGCCGCATACACCGGCCCCGCAAGGCATCCACGCCCCACTTCATCCACACCAATGATCGGAGTCGGCATAAATTCCTGCCACTCCACTTTAGGCAAATCCAATTCTTTTTTCGGTTTTGCAGACTTCTTGGCCTTAACCACAGTCAACGACTTGCCCGCACGGGATGATTTCTCCGCCGCTGCGTACTTCGTGATTTTGCCTGTTGGTTTTTTCTTTTTTGTTTTTGCCATGCCCGCCGTAACCGCCGTTATTGTAATTGCCTTAACTTGATGTCGAGTCCGGTGATTTTAGACAGAGGAGATTCCAGTGGTCACTGGAAAAAAGAAAAAGACCTGGCTCGTCAGAACCAGGTCTTTGGAAAATTTCATTTACAGAAATTTCGGGAATCTAAGACTACTCAGCAGCTGCAGAAGATGCAGTTACCAACTCAGATTCGATTTTCGCAGCTTTACCAGAAAGTTTGCGAAGGAAGTAAAGTTTAGAACGACGAACTTTACCGATGTTTACCAATTCAACTTTGTCCAATGCTGGAGAGTTGAACGGGAAAGTTCTTTCTACGCCAACACCTGCAGAGATTTTACGAACTGTGAAAGACTTCGCAGCGCCAGAACCTTGGATTTTAGTTACGATACCTTTGTAAAGCTGAACGCGTTCTTTTTCGCCCTCTTTTACTTTTACGTATACGTTAACAGTGTCACCAGAGTCGAAAGCTTGGATGCTTTTGTTAGCAGCCTTAACGCTTACACGGCGAACAAGGTTAGTTTCTTTAACTTCAGATTTTGCTTTTACAGTCTTTTTTACAGTCTTTTTTACAGCTTTAGCCATTGCTTAGTCCCTTATGCCAATCAAATTTTCACAAAAAGTAAAACAAGGGTCTACCATGGACCCATTACGCGGTCAAGACAGATACTTACTGCCGATCTTACAGAAAGATGGCGGTAATCTTGCGGGGGTGCTCCCCGAATGCTTTCTAATACTCCGGAGCAGGATCTTAGAAGCTCTGTTGTCATGCCGTTGCCTGTACCAAATAACATGAATACGGGCTTTTTTTCTACGTGCATTTCATGACGCAGCTCGCTAAACGAGTACTTTTTCAAGCCCTCGTCCCGCGCTGAAGTCGAAATTAACAATGTCTCGGGAGTATTCCAGTCCTCCAGGGCCTTTTCAACACTCTCAATGGCTTTAACCGAGCCCAGGGCGGTTTTTCTCATCGGGTTGTATGCTGAACCCTGCCCCGTGCGCCAGTGATCCAATACGCGATCCACAAACATCAACTGCTCTTTCATCGGATGGATAATGTAATATTTTTCCACCCCAAAAGTCTGAGCCGCTCTCGCAATATCATGGATATCGAAATTTGTGATGTTGGTGGCCACTGTTTTATTCTGACGATCCCGCACGGGATAGTGAACCAGGCCAATCGCCAGACGTGGAACATAGATTGAATTTTCAGCCATTGAAATCTTCCTCACCGAGCTCGTGAAGCCCCAGGGTCTGGCGCTCCTGCTCGGACATATTCATCCAAAATTTTTTAAGCTCCTTCAGGGGAGCTTCGGTCTTTTTCTTTTTCAGACCACAGTACTTTTCATTTTCTTTTTCAAGATGCGCCTGAAAAAGATCCGGTCTTTTCGCGAGAGTGACCAAGGCTGAAACCTTGTCTTTCCACTCCCCGATCAATTTGTGATTTCCACCCAGCAAAATCTCCGGCACTACTGCACCATTGAACTCGCGCGGGCGGGTGAAATTCGGGTGCTCCAACAATCCCGAAGAGAAGCTGTCCTTATCCGCGCTTTCGTTATGCCCCAGCACGCCTGGGATGAAACGCGACAATGCATCGACAACCACCAAGGCCCCCAGCTCACCGCCGGATAAGACGTAATCCCCAATGGAGATTTCTTCATCGACATGAGAGTTGATAATACGCTGATCAATCCCGCCATATCGGCCGCAAATCAGAACCAGATGTTCTTCATTCGCCAACGCCCTGGCTTTTTCATCAGTCAGTACATCCCCTTGCGGAGAAAGATAAACGACCTTTGAATTCTTATGTTTCACTTTGTGGATTGTTTTTTCCAGAGTCTCGGCCAGCATGATCATGCCATCGCCGCCACCGAAAGGACGATCATCCACAGTCTTGTGGCGATCGGTCGCAAACTCACGAGGTGTGTGAGCTTGAACCTCAAGGCGATCACTCTTCAGAGCCTGCCCCAGAACGCCGTAAGACACGGCATTCTGAATCATCTCAGGAAATAGAGTGATCACATCAATTTTGAGCATTAGTTGTTCTCTAGATCGAACAAGCCCTCTGGTAAATCCATCACCACGGCTTGGTGTTTGAAGTCGATTTTCTTGATGAAAGCATCCACGAAGGGAATTTCAACTTTCTTGCCATTCGCTTCAACAACCAAAAGATCCTGAACGCCGTTGCTTGAAAAGCCCACGATTTCGCCCAGTGTTTTTTGTTCAGTGTCTTTCAATTTGAAGTTTTTGATCTCGTTCAAATAGATTGTCTCGCCCGGTTTTGAAACCAGCAAGTCCTCATCAATCAAAAACTCCATGTGCTCAACGCCTTCAGCAGCCGTGCGATCCGCGATCTCTGCAGCTTTAACAATAAGACCTTTTTTGAAGGGCTTAGTGCGCTCTACTGTGAATTCTGAAGTGGAACCATCTTTACCTTGCAGAGTGAATTTCTTCATACGTTTTGCCCAGGAGATCTCTCCTGAGAAAATAAGCACATAAAGGTCGCCCTTTAAGCCGTGCGCTTCTCTGACTTTACCAACCAATTTCATAAGTACCTCAAGAAACAGAAAGGGGTTGTGTAACACAACCCCTTCCCTAAGAATCGAAAATTTAATTTTTCTGAATACTATTCAACGATATCCAAGTGATAGCGTTTATTCAGTTTAGTACCAGCTGCGCGAATGATTGTTCTCATTGCTGCCGCAGTTTTACCTTGTTTACCGATAACCTTACCAAGATCTTCTTTGTCTACTTTTAGAGCAAGTAGAGTCGTTTGCTGACCTGGAATTTCATCCACTTCAACATTATCAGGCTTATCAACAAGGGACTTCGCCATGAATTCAACGAGGTCTTTCAAGCTATCCATATTACCCCCAAGAGCAGTTATCTAAGTGATATTTTATCGCATATCACTCAGATGCCAACTATTTATTTTCCTTGGGCCAACTTAATAACGTGTTTTACACGGTCAGTAGGTTGAGCACCTTTTTTGATCCAAGCTTCTACTTTTGCTAGATCAAGCTCGACCTTTTTATCGTTACCGCGTGGAGTTGGATTGTAAACACCAAGGATTTCAAGGAATTTACCAGTCACATAACGACGAGAATCCGCAACAGTGATGCGGTATTTAGGATCATGCTTAGCGCCCATACGAGCCAAACGAATTACAACTGCCATTTTTCTAAACCTCTTGTTCGAAACAGTAAGCTCAAGTGTGTACTGTGTTTAAATTAAAATATCAAGCCTTAAAATGGGAACTTCATTCCACCACGGCCCATTCCCATTTTCATCATCCCGCTCATCATCTTTTTAGCGTCCTCAAACTGCTTTATCAGCTTGTTTACGTCGGAAACCTGGGTACCGCTTCCATTTGCGATGCGCGTGCGACGCGATGCATTAAGAATCTTATGATTATTACGTTCTTGGATAGTCATCGAACGAATGATCGCCTCGATTTTCTTAATCTCGTTATCCGGCGGAGTCATGTTCTTAAGCTGTTTTGAAATCTCGCCCATACCCGGTAAAAATTTCAAGATGCTCTCAAAGCCACCCATCTTTTTAAGCTGCTGAATCTGACCCAGGAAATCATCCAGGGTGAATTCATTCTTCATGATCTTCTTGGCAGAATCACGAGCGGCTTTCTCATCAATCACTTCAGCGGCTTTTTCCACCAAAGAAAGAACGTCACCCATATCCAGGATACGGCCCGCAAGACGGTCCGGATGGAATACTTCAAGGGCGTTAACCTTCTCACCGACCCCCAGGAATTTAATTGGGATCCCCGTGACTTCACGAATAGACAGAGCCGCACCACCGCGCGCATCCCCGTCCACCTTGGTCAGCACCAGGCCCGTCAGGTTTAAGCGCTTGTGGAAGCCCTCAGCCACGTTCACGGACTGTTGTCCCAACATGGCGTCAGCCACCAACAAGATCTCTTGTGGTGCCCAGATTTCTTTTAAGCGACCCAACTCGCCCATCAACTCATCATCCACCTGCAAGCGACCCGCAGTATCGACGATCACCACGTCGACCATATTGTCGCGGGCCCATTGTTTGGATTTTTCCAGAATTTCTTCCGGCTTCATTCCAATCGGTGTTGGGAATGTCGGGATGTCATTTTGCTTACCCAAAGTCTGAAGCTGATCAATCGCCGCAGGACGATAGATATCGGCAGGAATCAAACCTGGTTTTTTACCCAGCTTCTGACGAATATAAAGAGCCAGTTTTGCTGAGGACGTGGTTTTACCGGCCCCTTGCAAACCCACCATGAAAATCACACTTGGGTTTTCACGAACGTTGATATCAACAGCTCCGCCGCCCAAAGTCTGCACCAGTTCATCGTGAACGATCTTAACAAACTGTTGACCAGGATTTACATTCTGTAGAACATCCGCACCAAGTGCTTTGGCTTTAACTCGGTCGATGAAGTTTTTAACGACTTTAAAATTTACGTCGGCCTCAAGAAAGCTTAAGCGAATTTCCTTGATGACGTCCTCGATATTAGATTCCGTGATCTTACTTTGACCACGAACCTTCTTTAAGGAAGCCATAATTTTATCTGATAAATTCTCAAACATCGTAAATCTCCGAATAATCGAATTTAATTAACTCATTCGCCCGGCAATCACCAAGATTTCCGCCTAACAATAGGCGTCAACCTGTCAAAACCAGACTACCAACGCTGGAAAGACCCGCGTTTTAAGCTGAAGTTTGCCAGTCCATAAAAAATCACAAAACCCAAAAACGAAACCGGCACAGCCACTTCCATTCCCACGTCACTCACACCAATCACACCGTAGCGCAGACCATTGATCAGATATAGCAGCGGATTCAGTTTTGAAAGCATCTGCCAGAATGGATGCAGATGATCGATACTTAGAAACACCCCGCCCAAATAAGTCAGCGGCAACAAAATGAAAGCTGAAAATGCCGACAACTGATCAAATGTGGTTGCCCAAAACGCCACCGAGATTCCCAGAAGCGCAAAAATCAAACCTGCAACCACTGTGAAGTACAATGTGTAAATCGGATGAGCAATGTAAAGCACTTCCCCTTGTTGATACCACGAAAACGCAGTGCCCACGATGTAAGTGATCAAGGCCACGATAAAGCCGCGAACCAGGGCAGCCAGACTCATCGCCCAGATGATTTCCTGATTGCTGATCGGCGCGACACGCAGATCCTCAAGGTCACCGGAAAACTTGGATGAAACGATCGAAGAGGACGAATTTTGAAAGGCATTATTCATCAAGCCCATCATCATCAAGCCTGGGATCAAAAACGAAAGATACTTCACACCCTGATGAGTCGGCATCGTCGCCCCAAGGGAAACCCCGAAAATCAACAGATATAAAAATGACGAAACGAAAGGCGTCACAATCGTTTGTACGATCACTTTAAGAAAGCGGGCAATTTCTCTGCGAAACAGAGCAAAAAACGGAGTCATCATTTGCTCACCACCTTCATAAAGGCCTCTTCCAGATTGCCTTCCTCGATTTTCACGTCCTTGATCAGATTGACCGGAACTCCGGTCTCATTCAGGAATTCGCCCATTTGTTTTCCCGGAGGAACGACAAACATGAATTCATTCCCTTCCTGAAAAAACAGATATTCTGTTTTAAAGGCAAAGGGCTCTGACAACGTCAGGCGGATTTTCTTTTGTGTGTATTTACGTACAAGCTCTTTGGTTTCACCCAAAGCTTCAAGATTGCCCAGATTGATAATTCCAATGCGATCACAAAGCTGTTCAGCCTCTTCGAGGTAATGCGTGGTCAATAGGATCGACATGCCCTCTTTACGCAATTCTTGGACGAACTGCCATAAAGTTTCTCGCAAACCGATATCCACGCCGGCCGTCGGCTCATCCAGCAAAAGTAATCGTGGTGTGTGCACCAGGGCTTTGGCAATCATCAGACGACGTTTCATACCACCGGAAAGCTGCTTCACTTTCTTATGGCGATGTTCATACAGGGAAAGCTTATGTAACAGAAAATCTATACGGTCCTGGTTTTTACTGATTCCGTAATAACCGGATTGAAAATTCAAAATCTCATCGACGCTGAAAAACCCCGAAGTGATCACTTCCTGATGAACCACTCCCAGCTGCTGCTTGGTAAAGCGTGAATTTTGATTCACGTCCTGACCAAAAACCTCGACCGAACCACTCGATGGTTCTTCTAAAGTTGTGATCGTTGAAATGATCGTGGTTTTACCTGCACCATTTGGTCCCAGTAGCCCAAATATCTCCCCGGGCTTCACGTCAAAGCTAACACCTTTAACGGCCTCTTGGCCGCCAGGATATTTTTTTCTAAGGTCAGTGATCTTAAGAGGCAACATTAGCGCGCCCTTGAGATGCTGGTTTGGAATTCCACGTCTTGGTTTTCACGCTTCAACCAGTTCAGATCCCATTCTTGATTTACCAAAACCACCGGATTGCCATTCAGATCCTGTGCCATGTTCGCGCCACCTTTAAGGCTCGTCACCGGCTTGCCGTCCACTGTTGGCCAACGGCACACACCATAAGGAAGACGGTTCAATTTCACTTCCAAATTGTATTCGTCCTGAAGTCTGTGCAACAAAACTTCGAATTGAAGTTCACCGACAGCCCCGATGATAGGGTCCTGTGGTCCAATATGTGGTTCGATAAACAACTGGATGGCACCTTCCTCAGAAAGGTGACGAAGAGCTTCTTGTAGTTTTTGACGTTTCAAAGCGTCACGAACACTTAAGCGACCAAACAACTCTGGCGCAAACTTAGGAATATCCTCGAATTGAATTTTGCCAGATGAAGAAACGCAATCACCGATGGCAAAGTTTCCAGTATCGCCGACACCCACGATGTCACCCGCATAGGCTTCATCAACCGTCTCTTTATCAGCCGCAACGAATTGTGATGAGTACGCCAGGCGCAACTCACGTTCCAAACGGGAATGCTGAACTTTCATGCCACGCTCAAATTTTCCAGAGCAAATACGGATGAAAGCAATACGGTCACGGTGACGACGATCCATGTTGGCTTGAATTTTAAATACAAAGCCGGTGAATTTCGCATCCAAGGGATCCATCTTCTGGTCGTCTTTGGTGATACGAGGCTGAGGCCCCGGTGCGTATTTCGTAAAGAACTGCAGGAATGTATCCACCCCGAAGTTCTGTTTGGCAGAACCAAAAGTCACAGGAGAGATTTGTCCTGACAGGAATTCATTCACATCAAATGGCGGCAAAGCGCCCTCAATCAAATCAAGCTCTTCCAACACCTGATCCGCAGATTCTTTATCCAGGTAGTTGTAAAGGATTTGATCGTCTTTGCCTTTAACAAATGGAATTTTTTGATAATCTTCCACTTCCTCACGGCGCTGATCGTAAATCCAGATTTCCTGAGTCAAACGATTGTAGATGCCGCGGAAACGCTGACCGATACCCAAAGGCCAAGTCACCGGATAGCATTGCATGTTCAGGGTCTTTTCAACTTCATCGATCAAAGTCAGAGGATCTTTACCTTCACGATCCAGCTTATTTACGAAAGTAAAAATCGGGATCTTACGAAGACGGCAGACTTCATAAAGTTTTTTGGTACGCTCTTCCACACCCTTGGCAACGTCAATCAACATCGCTGCAGAATCCACGGCCATCAAAACGCGGTACGTATCTTCCGAGAAGTCTTTATGTCCCGGAGTATCCAAAAGGTTTACGCGCAGATCGTTGTAATCAAACGTCATCACCGATGACGTGATCGAGATCCCTTTTTGGCGCTCAAGCTCCATCCAGTCCGAAGTCACTGCCTTGGAACCAGATTTCCCCTTCACCTCGCCCGTTTCATGGATCACACCACCGTGATACAGGAGTTTTTCAGTCAGAGTGGTTTTACCGGCATCGGGATGCGAGATGATCGCAAAGGTGCGACGGCGAAGAATTTCTTTTTGAATTTGAGGAGTAGCCAACATACTTAAGCCTTTAAATTGATTATAAAAAATGGTTTTACGCGATCCCTAGCTTAGCAGGCAAGAATTTCCCCTCCCGGGATGGAATTAACGCCCGCTGTCTTTTTCATACTTGCGCATATGGGCCTGAGGGCATTATAACCCCTTCGAACTAACAACTCCCCCTGGTTTGGAGCCGGATTGGGACAACTGAAGGTGATCATATGACGACCGAAAATGCCCTGAAGCATTATGTTACGACTTTTTACAGCTTTCAAAAAATCGAAAATCCCGAACAAGTTAAATTAGATCTAGAGGCAAAAGCGGAACAGCTCGACGTCAAGGGACTGATCATTTTAGGAACTGAAGGTTATAACTCCACGATCGCGGCCGTCACAGAAGAATCCTTCGAAGCCTGGAAACAATTCGTTCGCGACTACTTCCAAAAACCCACTCAATTCTACAAAGACTCTTATTCGGATAAAGCACCCTTCCGCAGATTTAAAGTAAAAATCCGCGAAGAGATCGTGACCACTGGCATTCCGGATATGCAACCGTCTGAAGGCATCAATCACCACTTGTCACCTTCTGAATGGAACAAGGTCATGAAGGAAGAATCCGATTACGTGATGATCGACACACGCAATTGGTACGAATACAAAATCGGGACGTTCAAAGGGGCTTTGAATCCTAATATCGAGAAATTCACAGATTTCCCTCAGTACATTGAATCCCAGGGCATTTCCAAAGACAAAAAAATGCTGATCTTCTGTACTGGTGGCATTCGTTGCGAAAAAGGAATTCTGGAACTTCAAGACAAAGGTTACGACAACGTTTTCCAATTGGAAGGCGGCATCCTGAACTACTTGAACGAATATCCAAACGATCAGTACGAAGGCGAATGCTTCGTGTTTGACCACCGCGTGGCCGTGGATCAAAACCTGGCGCCTTCCCAGAAATACGGATTGTGCCCGCATTGTGGTCAGCCGTCTGAAATCAAAATTGATTGCCTGCGCTGCGACTCTCCGGGAATGGTTTGCGTAAACTGTATCGAACTTGAGTTTAAAAAAGACACTTGCTCCAGAAACTGCGCCCATGGTCTGAAACTTCACCCGGGCAAAAAAGCCCGCAAACAAATCGTGCCTTTTAATATTGAAAAAATGAAGGCCGAGGGCATGACCGACATCCCTACGATTCGTGTTAGCAAAACCAAAGTTGTTCAATTGAATGACAAGGGTGAAGCAGAAACTGTCTCCCTAAAAAAATAGATGCTCTATGTCTGCGCTTTAACTTCGGTGAAAGCGCAGACTTTTCCGAATCACCCGATCGATCATTCGCGTCGACATAAATTTCAGCAAATTCGCCTGCAATTTAATTCGCTTCCCGACCAGATAATTAACCTTGGGTATATGGCTTTCAATAGCATGCATGATCGCCACTGTTGCGACACTGACTGGAACAGCTTCCTGAGCCGCCTCCAACACACCTTCGCGAATTAATGACATCATACTACCATACACGCTTTGCAATTCCCGGGGGCAGGTTTCCATCATTTGATCTGTTTTGTCGATGGACTTCGACCAGATCTCGGTCCGTATGGGACCGGCCTCAATCAGCGACACCTTCACACCTAAAGAGCTCACCTCGCGCCGTAATGAATCAGTGAATGCCTTCACTGCAAACTTTGAAGTTGTATAAGGTCCCATGAACGGCGCAGCCACCCGTCCACTGATAGAACCCATGTTGACGATACGACCTTTGGTTTCCCGAATAAGCGGCAAGAAGGTTTTTGTCATCTCCACCATGCCAAACAAATTTACTTCGAATATTCTGCGCCATTCCTCTGTGTCCAGCCCCTCAATCGGTCCGCCGCTGGCGATGCCCGCATTGTTAACCAAAACCAGTGGCCACTTTGGATTCATTTCGGTGCGAACCGTTCTGAAAGCTTTTTCGATGTCGTGCTTATTGGTGACGTCCATTTTTATCACACGCAGACGTTCATTATAGTCGATCAACAGTCGATCCAACGACTCGGGTTTGCGAACACAAGCCCAGACGATATAACCTTTTTCACAAAGCGTGCGTGTCAGGTCAAAACCTATTCCTGTGGATGCTCCGGTGACGATGACTTGCTTCAAGACTCTCCCCTTGGTGTGAATCCATGCGTCCTATTTACATCAGACCTTTTTTGAACAGATCCTCCAACCAGGAATCCGTTATTGAAAGATGTCCTTTTCCAAGATCCATCTGCATCTTCGCCCGATAGTTCGCATCAAATCCAATTGCTTTTTCGTCAATACCTGCATCTTGCAGGAATTTCTGCATTTCTTGAACTTGCTCTTCAACATTGAGTTTTTGATTACTTAGCAAACTGCCTTGAATCTGCTCACAAAATGAAAGAGTCGAACTGTCAGAAGCCAACTGAGGCTTCAGGGCAACGGCTTTACTTAGCATATGCAGGTTGTAGGATTTTTGAATAACTTGATTTGCTTCCTCTGAGTGACTCTGGAAGTAGTTGGCGGCACGATACAACTGTCTATACAGCTCCGCTTTTTGCACCAAACTATCATCCCCGTTGGAGTCCTTGACCATTTGAACCACATCACTGATTCCTGGGATACGAAGTGCCCAGCGCATAATGGGAGCAACGGATTCCAAAACCGGGTCCTTTTGTGAGCTGACAATATTATCCATAAATTTCACAGCAGTGCGATCTGTGTTCTTTGGAAAAAATCCGCTTTCTCCAGCCTTCGACAACTCTTGGCAGGTGCTCGCCAAGGGAACCTCTGGATTGGCAAAATCATTGTAGACCACATCCATGTTCATCTTGCTTTTCCCGGCAGTCTGAGAAGGAGCTGCATCACCACTTGGTGCAATTTCCTGTTTGGCCTGCACATCATCCACTTCAGAAACATGAGGTGAATTTTCAGAATTTGGTGAATTGCCATCATTCTTACGTTCAATTTTCGAAATCGAAGAATGAACTGCCTCTTTCATTTTCGAAGGTCCTGGCAGCATGGATAACAACCACACTCCAAGAATTCCAAAAACCACAACAACAGAGCCCGCACCAATCGCTAATACTTTAAGAAGTTTTTTCCCATTCATACCTCAACTAGAACACAATGAATGTGAGTGAGCAAATAAGAGGCAATGATACACGTAGCCATACGAAAATAACATAAATGAATCATTGACCCTGAGTACATATGCGCCTACAACTGTCTTCTCAGACATTCACTTGTCACTGTCGCGGGGTGGAGCAGTCTGGTAGCTCGTCGGGCTCATAACCCGAAGGCCGTAGGTTCAAATCCTGCCCCCGCAACCAATAAAAGCCTCAAGGTAAACCTTGGGGCTTTTTCCATTTTAAGGGTCCTTTTTGTAAAGAAGACCCCTGCTAACTACTCGCAAACCATATCCTGTGACATATACGCATTGCCCTCACCGCACATCGCTTTTCGGAATAGCTCACGCACTGGTGGAGCAAATGAAAGTTGATGCACTGTCATTTCACCAGCACCCACTTTGGCCAATTGAGCCAGCATGTCAGCCTGCTTGAAGTGACTGAACTTTTCGATGAACTTTCTATCGATCTCTTTCAAATTCAAAACCACACTGGTGAAAGGGATTTTGATGGCTTTGTATTCAGAATCATAATCCCCATCAAACGGTTTCAACTCCTGCGCCAGTTCCCGCTCATTCAGAACAGTCTTTGCCGTTAAAACACTCGTCAACTTAAGCTCGCTGCGGAAATTGCGATCGTAGAGTTTTATTCTTCCCGGAAGAAGGTCATGAAAACCTCTGATTGCGGCTTGCTCCAAATTGGTAGGAAGGTCTTTGAGCGCTGTTTCAGGAAATTTCTCCTGCAACGCTCTTTCATAAAATTCACGGATCATCTCATGGAAAACCTGGACTGTTTGTCTTCTGGCCTCAAGAGGAGTGGCCCCTTGCTTCATAAGTGCTGTGTAGGTATTCACAAGCTTTATAGCCACAGTGTATACCGCTGCATTTTCAGAATTCTTAGGATTCCCACCCAGATACCATCTGCGACCATTTTCGTATTCAAAAATGGTACTCAAATCAAGACGGCCATTTTCCAAGTTCACTTCTTTCTTGTGATCCCATGAGAACACATCGTGAGACATCAAACCGATTACACCCACATCCTGCACAGTATAGGAAGCCAGTCCTTGAGTGCAAAACAGAGCTGTTAGGGAAAATAAAATTACAGATTTTGCGATACGCATGTAAGCCTCCATCGAGAGGCGAATTCATGTCACAGTGGTCACAAATTGACAAACAGTTGCTTACTTCTTGTCATTCAGCTTTCAGCTAGCAAGAAGGTGATTTCTGTTTACAGCACAATCCTATGGCTGCTAGCCTTTTAAGCATGAAAACACTTTTACTTATATCAATGATGACTCCAACTTTTGCTTCAGCATCCTTAATGTACTGTGAATATTCGTTCTTCGGCGCCCCGGCCGGTACCGTGCGAATTGAAGTGGCCGACGATGGTACGCCTGCTGAAACGGCGACAATCACCATGTTTCACACACCCACGCAAAATGCACCAGTGACACCTCTTGATAAAAATCCGGGGGAAATGTTCAACGTCGTCCTATTCAAAGACAACCCACAGAACGAAATCTTTATGGTCGTGAACACTCCCTCCGCAGAAGGAAGCATAAAATCAAAACTTATAAATCCTAAGATGTCTGGCATCTCCAAAGAGATTCCCGGCGCGTGCAAACTGCAGTAATGGGTTTTTTCGTTTTCACACTGACATTGCTGATTTCAAGCTGGGCCATGGCGACACCTTCCTCATTCACTTTTCCTCAAGGAAAAGTTGAACTCCTGTCAAGCCGCCCCAGCTGGAATTCAGAGGAAGATGTGGCGTTAGGACTCCACTTCAACATCAAAGACGATTGGCACATTTACTGGAAAAACTCCGGTGACTCCGGCGCCGCCCCCAAATGGAAGTGGAACATCACCAACGGAAGTATCAAAGAGGAACTCTGGCCAGTTCCTGAAAGATACCCCCTTGAGGGAATGATCAATTTTGGATATGGCAAGGAAACGCTGTACAAGTTCCTGCTCTCCGCAGATACACCTCAACCAATCAATGCTCGGGTTAAACTTGAATTTTTAATCTGCAAAATTGAATGCATTCCTTATTTTACGGACCTGGAACTAAACCTGCCTTACCAGGCAACGACGACCGAGGAATCTCCATTATTCACAAAGTTTCTTTATCCTGAAAAAATACCGACGGGCACCAAATGGGACATCCTAAGTCAGCAGTCTGATGATTTACAGACGCAGCTTTATCTTTCCAACGACTTAAGTGCCAATATCAAAACCCTGGAAGTCTTTCCCCTCGACGGAGAAAACTTCAAACCCCAGAGTCCGCACATGGAAATGACCGCCTCTGGATACAGATTCACTCACGCACTTCAAGACACCTCGAAAACGGATTTCAGTGGATCGCCATTTTTGGTATCCATCGCCACAAACTCAGGGGACCGCGTGGCATTTGAGATCGCTCTTTCACCTTCCCCGAGTCCTGCACTTGCAAAAATACTTTTCTGGGCGTTATTGGGCGGTCTAATTTTAAACATCATGCCCTGTGTATTCCCCGTTCTCTCAATTAAAATTCTAAGCTTTCTGGGACCAGAAAAGAGTCGCCATCAACTGCGCATCTCCGGATGGTTTTATAGCGCAGGGGTTATCGCTTCCTTCATTTTTCTGGGCGGTGTTCTTTTGTTTCTGCGCTCCAGCGGTGAACAACTGGGATGGGGCTTTCAGCTGCAGTCTCCGGCCATTGCCGCAGGCATTGCCACTTTGTTTTTTTGGTTGGGATTTAACTTCCTGGGCACTTTTGAAATCGGACAGTCATTGACCTATCTGGGCGCACGCAAGACCCAGAACACTCACTGGGGATCCTTCCTGACAGGAGTTCTGGCAACCGTGGTTGCCACCCCTTGCACTGCGCCCTTCATGGGGGCGGCGATTGGCGCTTCATTGACATTGCCACCACCGCACACACTGGCGGTCTTTGCCGGATTGGGGTTGGGAATGGCCCTGCCATTTTTAGCTTTGGCCTACTTCCCGCAAGCACTGCGCATTTTACCCAAGCCCGGTGCCTGGATGGAAAAATTCAAGGAGGTTCTGGCTTTCCCCCTTTTCGCAACAGTCATTTGGCTTTTGTGGGTGCTTGCCCAGCAAATCGAAATGACCGGCGTCCTGTTTGTTTTGATTTTATTTCTGTGTATTGGGCTATGGATCTGGTGCTCAAGACAAATCAGAAATGAAAGATTGAAACAAATAGTTCTGGCAATTGGATTTGTGTTGTCCTTGGCTGCTCTTTATTTTCTACCGGAGTCTTCTTCTATAAAGGGCACTACGACCGCCACTTCTTCAGATTCGTGGAATACCTTCAGTGAAACCAGCATTAACTCAGAACTTAAATCAGGCAATGCCATTTTTATCGACTTTACAGCCGCGTGGTGCATCACCTGTCAGGTGAATAAAAAACTGGTCTTAAACACTACTGATATCCAAAAGCTTTTCAGTGATAACAAAGTCAAACTCTACAAAGCCGACTGGACAGACCGTGATCCCAAGATAACCAAGGCCCTTGCAAGCTTTGGAAGAAATTCATTGCCACTTTATGTCTATTATTCGAAAGGCAGCAAAGAGCCGCAGATTCTACCGGAAATACTAACCAAGTCACTTATTCAAAATCTCTTCACCAATCAGGAGAAATCACCATGAAAATGACGTTACTTGTTCTTGCGACAACTTTAATTTCAAGCTTCGCTTTCGCCGATGCAAGAATTGGCTCTCCAGCGCCCGAGTTTTCCGTAACCGATGCGCAAGGGAAACCACAAAATCTTAAGGACTATAAAGGCAAATACGTGATCCTTGAGTGGTACAACAAGGATTGCCCATATGTTCGTAAACACTACGACAGTGGCAACATGCAAAAGATCCAAAGTGAACTCACTGGCAAAGGTGCTGTTTGGTTAACGGTTGTTTCCTCCGCAAAAGGCAAACAAGGTTATATGACGCCCGGAGAAACCATCACCAACGGAACAAAGGAAGGCTCCAAAGCTTCCGCGATCTTAATTGATGAAAGTGGAACCATGGGAAAAGCCTACGGAGCGAAAACCACTCCGCACATGTACCTGATTGATCCTCAAGGCACACTTCGCTATGCAGGAGCCATTGATAGCGATGATTCCTCTGACAAGAAAACCATCGCCACCGCTCAAAACTATATTATGGCGGCAACGAACAGTGCAATGAAGGGCGAAAAAATTGCCAAGGAAACCAGCAAGCCTTACGGCTGCAGCGTAAAATACTAGTTTCACCAAACTCCTCTACCAATTTTGGCAGAGGAGTTACTTTTCGCTAACTGAAATCAAAACATAGGAGCTGTGATTCAAACCAGCCAACTCAAGCGTTGATAGATTTTGAATCATTATACAATCTCCGGCATGCACCAAATGTCCATGCACCTCAAGCCTGCCCCTAAGGCAAAATATAAAATGTCTTCCACCTTCAAAGTTCAGCGTCGATATCTCGTGCAGGTTTAATACTTTCATCTCGGCCTGAATACGATCTCTTTGATAAATGATTCCTAAATCAACCACGGGCCCTTCAATAAGCTTCGCGTGAATGACTTCTTCACCTGAAAACTCCAGGACCTCCAGCTGGTGCAAATCTTTGCCATTCAAGGTCAAACCCGTGCCTTGAGTGATAACAAGCTTTCGATCACAACCAGGAAATTTTGAGAACGGATCATCTCCGTTTACTTGCGCTGAACTGATTCGCCAAAAAAAATCATCCGGAAACGAAGCCCCTTCGGGACCGATGGCTATTTGCGCAGTCTGCCCCTTGCCATTCTTCCACGGCATAGTTTTATATGATGATTGTTTCAATAAAGTGATCATGGGAATGGAGTCTATTCTAGAGACTCTCCTGGTGCAAAGAATATGGATGAAACAATGACGTCCCCATTTCACTGCAAAAACCATCAAAGTTTCTCGGCGCCACCCCGCGAACTTCGTGATTACACGGATGAATCCACGCGGTCATTCCCTCCCGGGCAGCTCTGTGTGTACTTAGAAATGCTTCAGCCATCCAGACACTATGTCCATCGCGCAACAGGCGATGCTTCGCAGCTTCTTCAGTCACTGGCACGTAGCGGACCTGATAACCTGCGACTTTCGATACTTTCCCTAATACTTCCTCAAGGTTCAAAGCCTCAGGACCTGTCAGATTGATCACCCGATTTTCGTAAAGCCAGGGATTCTCAACCACTTTCAGAGCCACATCGACGACATCGCGCACGTCCACGTAGGAACTTTTCGACCCCCCCTCAGGTAAAAACAAAGCTCCTTGACGAATGGAGTCAGCATGCCTTGAAACAAAGCTCTGCATAAAATGGTTGGGACGAATAACTGCCAATGGCAATCGACTGTCCCGCACCATCTCCTCAATCTGGCCATACGTACGATGAAGAAGAAACTGGGAATCTGCGTCGGCTCCCAGAATTGAATTAAAAACCACAAACCGCACCGCAGAGTTCTTTGCGGCGATGATCGCATTTTGAGCATAAACCAGCATGGACTCAGAAATCGGCAGATTCAGAAAAAGGATATCAGTCTCCTTCATGACCTCTTCGACCAGACTGCGCACTCCCAGATCAACCTGTCTATGCCGTACTTCCGGATCAAAAACAGAAACGTCATGACTTGCAGCAACAAATCGAGCTTGCCTGCCATCAAGTCGCCTCACCAACTCCCGCCCCATTTTACCTGTAGCCCCGGTGATTAAAATTCGCTCTTTCATAGATCACCAGTATCTGATTTTGGCTCTTCCTTTTACAGGTGTATATTAACAAAGGTACGCTTGACTCCCCTCTGGTTTCTCGATTTAGTTGTGTGGTGAAATTTTTTACCGAAAACCTGACGGTTTTTAAAAGAGTCGCCTTTCCATTGTTTGTCCTTTTGGTGTTGTCCAGCAACATCGATCAATTCCTCAATCAACAGGTTGAAACAGCTTTAAGAAACCCGCTTGGAGCCACGCCTCAAGTTTACTGGTTTGGGTTCCTATCAATTATCAGCAGTATCCTGTTCCCGATACTTTTGATCACAACCGCTTTGTATGCCATGCAGTACAAAAAGGTGGCTGCCAGTCTGTCTGACTTTTACGGCAGATACATCAATCAGGTATTTATTGAGACTCTTCGAACCTGGGGCAAAACTCTTTTGTGGGGATTGCTATTTATCCTGCCAGGCATTTGGAAGTTTCTAGAGTACAGCATGGTGCCATTCGTGGTGACCGGTTCCCAACGCTATGACGAAGGAAAAATCGATGCCCTTCAAGCATCTGCCGGTGTCTTTCGTAAACACTGGTTCAAAATAACAGGAATTCTGATTCTATTTCACCTGTTCATCCCCTTGATACTGACCAGTCTCTTTGACTCCTACCGTTTGCTCTGGAAAACACCAGTGCCAAGTCTGGTATTGAACTTACTGGATACATATTTACTGATTATTTCAACACAGCTTTTGTTTAATGTTTTTCAAGACGAGGTAAAAAGACATGAATCTCATGTTTAATTGGAAAGAAGTAAAAAACCGCGGAAAAGGTCTGACTTTTGATGACGTACTTATTATTCCGGCGCGTTCGGATGTTCGCTCTCGTCGCGACCCAAATTTGACGACGAAAGTAACCCGTAATTTTTCCATGGAAACGCCTATTGTCAGCGCCAACATGGACATGGTGACTGAATTCGACATGGCACTAGCCATGCACAACCTTGGCGGCATGGGAATTCTTCACCGCTTTATCACCACGGAAGAACAGGCCTCCCAAGCACGCCGCTTAAAAGAAGCCGGTGTTAAACTTATCTCTGCCAGTGTTGGCGTTGGTGAGGAATTTAAATCCCGCTCCAAAGCCCTGGTGGATGCCGGAGTTAATATCATCACGATCGATATTGCTCACGGCCACTCTGTGCAAATGATGGAAACCATGAAGTGGTTAAAAGACCAGTATCCAAATGTGGATTTGATTGCCGGAAATATGGCAACTCCAGATGCCGCTCGCGATTTGATCGAAGCCGGTGCTGACGCCATCAAAGTGGGAATTGGTCCAGGCTCCATGTGCACAACTCGCATCATCACCGGGTGTGGCGTGCCGCAACTTACAGCCATCGCTCTTTGTTCGGAAATTGCAGAAGCTCATGGTGTCCCGGTCATTGCTGACGGTGGAATTCGCACTTCAGGCGATATGGTAAAAGCCTTCGCCGCAGGTGCAAGCACAGTTATGCTTGGTAGCATGCTCTCGGGTACAATTGAAACTCCGGGGGAAATCAAAAACGGTAAGAAACAATATCGCGGCATGGCTTCACGCTCTGCTCAAGATTCTTGGCGCGGCGGCGTTCCTGAGGGAATGGCTCCAGAAGGCGAATCCACTCAAGTGAATGTCAAAGGACACGTGAAAGATGTCATTCACGAAGTCACTGGTGGCATCCGCTCCGGCATGAGCTACATTAATGCAACCAGCATTGCAGAGATAAAAGACAAAGCCCACTTTATGGAAATGTCTTCTAGTGGTATCTCTGAGTCTCGCGCACACGGAGTAAAGTAAATGGATTCCAGACCCATAGGGGTATTTGATTCAGGCATCGGTGGCTTAACGGTTCTCAAAGAACTTGCCATGCAGTTTCCCCATGAGAGTTTTCTCTACTTGGGCGATACGGCACGCCTTCCCTATGGTTCAAAATCCGCGCACACAATCCGCAAGTACTCTGAGCAAAACATCCAGTTCCTAAAAAAACAGGATGTTAAAGCCATCGTCATCGCTTGCAATACCGCTTCCACACAGGTTCCCGAACCGGAACTTGAAGGACTTCCAATTTACAATGTCATTGGCCCCGGAGCTCAACGCGCTCTGGAGGTCAGCCAAAGTAAACGCATCGGTGTCTTGGGTACTCGGGCGACGATCAACAGCAAAGCATACTCCCATAAAATTATGGATCTGGAGCCGACAGCGACAGTGATCGACCAGGCCTGCCCTTTGTTTGTTCCACTGGCTGAAGAAGGTTGGGATTCCGACCCCGTGACTAATTTGATTGTATTTCGCTATCTCAGTCAGATTCTACAACACTCAATAGACACATTGATATTGGGCTGCACTCATTATCCACTTTTGAAAAACTCCATCGCACGGGTTACGGGCTCCTCCATCGAATTGGTGGATTCCGGCGAAGCGATCGCCAGATGGCTTGAAAGAGATTTCAGCAAAAACAGACTTGGTCGCAACGGCAATAGCAATCATCAGAAGATTGATATTATGACGACGGACTCTTCAGCGCATTTCACAGAAGTGGCATTGAAGATTCTAAAACCACTCAAGGCTGATGAATTCAAAGTTGTGGATTTAGTCTAGATACAAACTTCCAACGGCAGCTCTTGCAAGTTATACGTGCTTGCCATTGAGTATCCATAAGCACCGGAATCAAGGACCGCCAGGAAATCCCCTTCGCGAACAACGGCCATTTGATAGTCTTTCAAAAAGAAATCTGATGACTCACAGATAGGCCCTACCACATCACAAGTGATTTTATTCTGACCTTCCTGAAGAGGTAAAATGCGATGTTCGGCTTCATACAATGAAGGACGAATAAGATGATTCATTCCTGAATCCACAATCACGAATGTTTTTACAGAGGTTTTCTTAATATACTGCACTTGAGTCAACAAGACCCCGGCGTGAGCCACCAGCCAACGACCAGGCTCAGATTGCAGCTCACAATTCAAATCACCCAGAATCCCCTTGGTAATCCCGGCATATTCATTCAAGAGTCGAGACTCCAGTTCGAGATCCAGTTTTTCATAAACCACTCCCAAACCTCCGCCAAAATCAAATCTCTTCAATGTCGGAAACTCTTTTTTCAATTTGATAAATTCATTTTTAAGTTTGATCAAAGCCTCTTGGTAACCGGAGAATTCCAACATCTGCGATCCCAGATGCAGACTCACCCCCACCAATTCCAACGAATCCCCATGTCTTTTCAAACAGG
Source organism: Bdellovibrio sp. GT3 (assembly GCF_037996765.1). Taxonomy (NCBI): domain Bacteria; kingdom Pseudomonadati; phylum Bdellovibrionota; class Bdellovibrionia; order Bdellovibrionales; family Pseudobdellovibrionaceae; genus Bdellovibrio; species Bdellovibrio sp. GT3. The sequence goes on from NZ_JBBNAD010000004.1 coordinate 1,150,006, forward strand.
ATGACAAATCCGGCAACAAGGACAATTCCATACCAAATTTATTATCCCGCAATCCCGTTGCGATATAGGGATGCGTTTGAATACTGACGTCCGGATTCAAGCGCAATGCCACACAGGCTTTTTTACCCAGGGCCTTGGCAATTTCACCAATACGCTCCAACTCTGGCAGACTCTCAACATTGATCTGGAAAATACCCAACTTCAATGCCTCTGTGATTTCATGACGTGTTTTTCCCACGCCGGAGTACACGATATCCTCAGGCAAGAATCCACTTTCAAGTGCTCTTTTGATTTCTCCCAAGGAAACAACATCCGCACCAGCCCCTGCCATCTTCAGGCACTGCAGGACTTGGGGGTTTGGATTGGCTTTCACTGCAAAGTATAAACGCACCCCATCAAGAGCTGACGCCATCTGATTAAAGCGGGAGCGGATAAAATCGAGGTCGTAGACATAGATGGGACGAATGTAATTCGCGCAGAGAGACATTAAGTTCTTTTTATCCGGCCCAAAATGAAGCTCATTATTGATGTATTCCACAAAAACCTCGTGCTAATATCATTGCCGAACAAAGGACGTTTGTCATGAAAACTTCTATTTTTACTTCCACCTCCAAAGGCATGCCGGTACTCGCTTATGAATTCGGCAACGACACCCATCCGGAAATTTTAATCCTGGGCGGTGTTCATGGAGATGAAATCGAGGGTGTGATCTGCGCGCAGGAACTCCTGAAGCATTTCATGAAGTCTTACACTCATAAATTCAAGCTGACTCTAGTCCCCCAATTCAATCTGGAGGGAGTGATCTACAAAACTCGTGGCAATGGCAACGGTGTGGATCTGAATCGCAATCTGCCAACCAAGGATTGGTCTCCGGAAATTAAAACTCCGCGCTACCATCCGGGACCCAAAGCCGGCAGCGAATCTGAAAACCATGGCTTGATCAAGTACCTGGATGAGAAAAAACCAAAATTGGTTCTTTCACTGCACTCGTGGCAGCCTGTACTTAACGTGAATGGCGATTGCTATGAATTTGCCAACGTCCTGGCAAAGCACACCGGCTATAAAATCGATGATGACATCGGATACCCAACGCCTGGTTGCCTGGGAACCTATGCCGGCCTGGAAAGACCGTGCCCGACTTTAACTTATGAAATCGAACGTGGACAGTCTGCTGAAGACATCATTAAGATTCACGTTCCCGCTATTCTTGACGCTCTAAAGGTTTACGACAAGTAAGGAGACATTCGTGCAACAATCTGTTGAACTACTTTATTCTGATATCCAAAACGGCAAACGCGTTGATCAACTGATGGCGAATGATCTTAAAACCATCTTCGAGGTCATCGAAGGACTGGACGCCGGCCGCCTCCGAGTGGCTGAAAAGAAAGACGGAAAATGGCTGGTCAACGAGTGGGTAAAAAAAGCGATCCTACTCTATTTCCGCGTGCAACAGATGACTGTCATGCAAGCTGGTGACTTCACATACTTTGACAAGATCCCGGTAAAAAAATGGTCCGAAGAGGATGGCGTGCGCGTGGTTCCTCATGCCTTGGCTCGCAAAGGCTCCTTCATTGAAAAAGGCGCGATCCTAATGCCTTCTTACGTTAACATCGGTGCTTATGTTGGTTCAGGCACAATGGTGGACACCTGGGCAACTGTTGGTTCCTGTGCCCAGATAGGAAAGAATGTTCATCTGTCTGGCGGCGTGGGCATTGGTGGCGTACTTGAACCAGTTCAGGCTTCTCCGGTTATTATTGAAGACAACGCTTTCGTTGGAAGTCGTTGCATCGTCGTTGAAGGTGCGATCATCGAAGAGGGTGCGGTTCTTGGAGCTGGGGTAACAATTACGGCATCCACAAAAATCATCGACGTGACCGGAAGCAAACCAGTTGAAATGAAGGGTCGAGTCCCGGCAAATTCAGTTGTCATCCCAGGAACTCAGATGAAGAACTTCCCGGCTGGAGAATTTGGCGTGCCGTGCGCACTGATTATCGGTCAACGCAAAGCAAGCACTGACCTTAAAACTTCTCTGACAGATGCGCTTCGCGATTTCCAAGTGAGCGTTTAAAACTCAAAGTCCTTTTACACTAAAAAGCCCCTCTGAAATCCAGTGGGGCTTTTTTTTATTTCATTCGTAACGCCTCAGAAGGCTGAACCTCAGTAGCAGTTCTTGACGGAATATAAGAACCTAAAAAGGCTATCAATGAGCTTACTATCAACACTCCGAACACCAGCCACCAATCCACGAGGCTTGGTATAGTCGTGTCGTAAAAAGTATGCGATGACCACATGTTAATGGGGTTGTTTTGAATATACAGACTTAGCCCCGTACCGATCACCGTTCCGACCAGCACACCAGAACCCGCCAACAGAAAACCAATTTGCGTGAAAATCTTAACAGTCCGTTTACCCGATAATCCAATGGTTCGAAGAACTGCAATATCCCGTCTTTTCTGGGACAATAACAAAGCCAACACGGTTAAAATGGAACTTGCTGCGATCATTCCAGCAAGACCCAAAAAAACTCCAATGGTCAATTTTTCCAGTTTCAAAGCGTAAAACAAAGCTGAATTGCGATCCATCCAGGTCTCCACCTGAACATCGGTGAACTTCATCAGATCATCCCGAACATTTGCAACGCGACTCTCATCTGCGAGCCACATTTCAATTCCCACTTTTTTTAGATCTCCGCTATCCAGAGCTCTTAGTGCTTTGCCTCGCTGATAATACAGGTACTGCGAATCCACATCAGCCAAGGCCGTGGTAACCACTCTTTTTACTCGCACCCGCTCAAACTTCGGAGTTTGCCCCGGAGGCAATAAAAGACCGGTCGGAGAAACCACTGTGATGAAATCACCATCGAATACGCCAAGCGATTGCGCCAAGTCCACACCCAGAACAACTTCTCCTTCGTCAGGCACATCCTGGGGATCCCATACATACGAGGGCGGTCCACCGACAGCATTCTGCGGCTTATCTGCATCCAGCTTCGCCAATTGCGATATAAAATATTCCAGACTGTTTCTCGTCACTCCACGGGCAAAGGCGCCCTTGAATTGACCATCCTGACTGCGTAAAATTACATCCTGAGTTTCATAAACATAGGCCTGCGTTGTGGGGTCTTCCTTGATACGGGAATAGACCGGATGAGTTTCCAGTCCCATCGCATTTTGCACACCAGGCACTGTGACGTAAAGATGAGGCTCAAGCCCCAGAATTCTTTTGCGAATACTGGCATTCATCCCATTCATCACAAAGAGGACCACCAGAAATGCGGTGACACTGATGGTGATCCCGCCAATGGATAGAAACGCAATTCGGCGAATCAGCGCACCCGCACGTTTTGAGAAGATAAAATGACGAAAGAGATGTCCAACTAACATCTCTTTATCTTATTGTTTCAATTGTGGGATTCAAGCCTTTTATAGGCTATTTAATGGGCTATTTTTTCTCACTCGCCGGCACACGCTGCAGAGCTTCCTCTTTACGAACTTCACGTACATTGCTTTCCATAAAGAAACTCTTTTGCATCGCCTTTAGCGTCACAACAGTTTCGTTTAAGACTTCAAGCATCCGACGCGAGGCTTGTGGAATCTCAGGTCCCAGCTCCTTCGCCGCAGGCCCTACCGCCTGGGTCACAACCGCCAGATTTTGCATCATAACCGCCAAATCTTTAGCAAGTTCTGGATTCTGTTTGTTCAGCTCCGGCAAAATACGGTTGATCTCGGAAGTTGTGATCGCCAGATTGCGCATTGTAGTTTCCAAGGAATCATTGGCTGTGGCCTGCTTGGAAAGTTTAATCACCTCATGGGACATCACTGTCATGTTTTTCATCAGTGGATCCATACGATCGATCACACGAACAAAACTGGCTGCACGGTCTTTATCCGCAAAAGCCTCAACCAGCATTTGCAAATTCTCCAGTAAACCACCCACGCGGGCCATGGTCATACTGATATTGCGACTGCTTAGCATGGACACGATATCCATGGATTCATTCGACTGAATAAAACTATTGGAGGCTAAAATCGGAGCTTTCTCCGTGCCCACCGTCACTTCAAGAATTTTTTCCCCGATAATAAACGGACGATTCAACTGAACGGTACTGTCCTGACGGATTCTTTCCTGGAACTTACTCAGCACATAGAAAGTCACTTCAATCTTGTTATCCGTTCTTAGCTCAACATTCTCAATCGCTCCGGCACGAAGACCCGCCATATGCACAGTCGTCCCCTGATGCAATCCATCGGCATTTTCGAATGTCGTCGTGTAGTAGGTTTTGGAATCAAACCACCCCTGCTTCACAGCAATACTCACCGCCGTCCCCAGTACACCCAGGATTGCAACGCCAACAAAAAGTCCCGCAACTCGTTCAAATTTATTGAACTTCACTTTCATCATAGGTGTACAACTCTCTTCTCTGGATCCACCGGCTGGAAGTAAAGCTGGCCATCATCCAAATGAACGATTTGATAGTTAAATAGATTCATGAATTTTTCATCATAGGAACTGATGAATACGTGATTCAGGCAGCCCTCTTTACGCAGCTGATGAATATAATCCACCAAAGTATAAACACTGTCCTGACCCAATCCCACACTTGGATCATCCAAGAGCAGAATCTGCGGCCTCATAACCATTGCACGCAAAAGACAAGTCAACTTACGCAGACGGCCTGGAACATGTGCTGGTCTTTCATGAGCAAATTTAGTGACATCAAAAATTTTGAAAATTTCCTCCACGCGGGCTTTGGCGTCCTCGGGACTTAAAACCTTGTGATAAAGAAGTGGCAGCATCATATTATCGAACAACGACTGATTGTTAATCAAACCGCCATAATCAAATGAGTAACCAATTTGCAAACGGTAAGGCAAAAACTCCTCGAAGGACATATCACAGACGTTTTGACCATTGATCAAAAACTGTCCGGACTGAGGCATCTGCAACCCTGCCAAAATCTGCAACAAGGAGCTTTTTCCAGCCCCTTCCTCTGCTTTAACCCAAAGGATTTCATTCATGGGAAAATCGAATTCAACATTGGCAATAACAGGATCCTGCCCTTCATGCGAAAAAGAAACGCCTTCAAACTTCAGATTTTCGATCTTCATTATAAAACCCCCAGATTGCGCAACTGATTTAAATAAAACAAAGCTGTTACAATTAAATTAAATACGATGACGAAAATGATACTGTTCACCACGGCCTGCGTGGTGACTTGTGGCACTTCCGTCGGGCTCTTTTTCACGGATAGCCCCTGATAACAGGACACCACGAAAATAATCATTCCACTGAAACTGTTTTTCAAAAGAAAGATCCAGAAATCATCAAAGGAAAATGCCGTCATCAGCGATTCCGCATAGAAAGCAAAGGGCATATCCTGAATGAACTTGGTCACAAAGAATCCGCCGATCAACGCCACAAAATTGAAGTAAAAAGCCAGGCAAAGCATGCTGATCACGCCACCCAAAACCCGCGGAAACACGATGTAACTCAAGGGATTGATTCCCATGACTTCCAAGGCTTCGATCTCCCGGTTTGCGCGCATGTTTCCAATCTCAGAAGCCACCGCTGTACCAGATCTTGCAGTCACAACCAGCGCCACCAGGAGGGGGCCGGCTTCACGCAGAATCATCACAATCAAAAAGGGCCCCACCATTTGAGTTCCGCCGAACTTCGTCAGGTTGGATAAAGATTGCAGCACCAGGACGCTGCCCGAGGCCAAAGCAAGCACACTCACCAACGGCAACGCCTGCCAACCAGTGAAATATATCTGCGCAGAAATTACTCGAATGATCTGGCGCATCCCCTGGGTTTGATCAAGAACGGTTGCACGAAGGGAAAGATATACCATCAGGAGAACACGCCACGTGTACTCCGCATTCTTTGTCACAAATCTCCCGAGGGAGTCGATTTGTAAGAATAAAGAATTCATTTAATTTCCCCAGTTTCCTAGGGACTTTATCGGTGTAAATCGTACTTTCGTTTACAAACCAAGGTCTGGTTTTAATAGGCCCACAAGGAATAAAAGAACGACTTTAAGGCTTCAAACCCTGTTTCCGGGACGGAAGACTCGTATCGCCCTCCCACTATGGGATGCTTTTGAATGTATATATTCTCCGGAAAGGCCGCCCGGAAGGTTTTATAGGATCGGTACATGTGCAATCGGGAAGTCACAAGAAGTATGTCTCGGCACTTCAATGCTTCTACAATCGGTAAACTTTGCTGAGCATTTCCGAACGTGGTTTCAGATCGTCGATCCAAAACCACATCGTTCTCATTAAGACTTCCATAAAATGGCCACACCGGCATAATCTCGCGCATTCGCGCATTGGAGAAAACTCCGGATATCACCAGCTTCTTGACGTTTTGATTCGCCAGAAGATCAAACCCTTCTCGCACGCGTCCCGCTCCCCCGGTCAAGACCACAGCACAATCTGCATTCTGTGATCGTGTCCAGGAAATCATCGGTTCATTCTCGATCTGACGGTACTCCCTGACAAAGCGCTGAATAATCAACGCCCCAAGGATCACCACGATCCAGAAAATACGCGTGCGCAGCAGAGCCTTAACGGTGGGCAAGAACTTCGATCTCCACGTTCACGCCTTTTGGCAATGCCGCAACAGCGACAGTAGAACGCGCTGGAGGAGCTGCCGTGAAAGCTTTGGCGTAGATTTCGTTCACAGTCGCAAAATCAGCCATGTTTGTCAGGAAGATTGTTGTTTTAACCACGTTTGAAAAATTCATGTTGTTGGCGCCAAGAACCGCTTCAACATTTTTCATGACCATTTCAGTTTGAGTCTTGATATCGCCAGTGAAAACTTCGTTTGTTTTTGGATCAATTGAAATCTGACCGGAACAAAACAAAAAATCACCCATAGCTACAGCTTGAGAATAAGGTCCAACCGCTTTAGGTGCATTGTCTGTGTGAATAACTTTTTTCATAAATAAATCCTTTGTGAATTAGAAGTAAAAAATAATACCAGCGCGGAACGGGCTGTCCGCAATTGTTCTGAAACGGACGTTATCCGCAGAAATAACACCCACGCCGCCTTCAAAAGTGAAGCCCAGGGATTCCAAACCCGAAAAGAAGAATTCACCACCAAAGACCGCATCCAACTCAAAGCCGGATTGCTTTTCTCTGGTACCCGCATCGTTCAGCTCTTCCCAATTCACCAACCCCAGGGTTCCGCCCATGTAGAAGTTCATGTTTTGTTCTTTAAAAACGATACGGCGAACCCCAGCGATGGCCGCAAACTTGGATTGGTCCTTTTGCGTATCAATTCCCAATCCACCCGTGACTTGAATTTCAGAAGAAGGATTATAAACCACTGCCAGTTCCGGCAAATCCAAAGTTGCATGAGATTTTACCCCCACGCCCAGGCGATTCGTAAGGTCTTTGGCCTCAGCCACGTTCAAACCAGCAAAAACCGCAAACACCAATGCTAAAACTTTAAGCATCCCAATGACTCCTTATTAAGGACTCTATTAAATGCAAAAGATGAAGAGGGCGCAAAAGGAATCTGACTCTTACAAGAGGTGTCAAACCTACAAAAGACTCTCTGAAATCTGATCAAGGAAGTCGGTCGTGAAGTTTCCAGGCTTCGCTTTCGCTTCCTCCCAAATTTTCTCCCGAAGATAACGAAATCCGATTGATTTTTCATGCATCGTGGTGCGACTGCCGATATCGATCATTTCACTGAAGCGGATAAGCGAAGCCTCCACGGGAACCATGTCAAATGGCGTCTGACTTGGGAAACCTTTTTCATCCGCTCTCTCATGGACGCAGACCATAATCGCTTTAACCTGTTCGCTCACCGGTATCTTCTTAAAAAGACATCGATTCAAAGACATCATTGGATGCTTGCGATACTCTTCCGTCTGCTGCGGATCCAGAAAGGACTCGCCCCTTTTCAAATAAATTTGATAGGTCTCATCAGGAATATCAAAAAGACCGACATCACAAAGCAAACCTGCAAGTAAGGCATCCACCGGGTTGCCAACACCGGACCTCTGGGAAATATAGGCCGCATAGGCAGCAACCCATGGACTTCTCCAAACGTTGAAAAGATCATTGTCCATCGCCTCAAGCAAAGACTCCCAAAGATCCTCTTCCGTCTTCATAGTTTCCACAAAGGACTTCGCCGCCAGCTCCATTCTCTCATAAATTGAACGAATTTCGTCATCCGAAGCCGTTTTGAATTCAAACAGTGTGACCTCGCTCAGATCCGTCCAAAGAGAGGCAATTGCCATAAAATGTGCACGCACCCGCTTCTTCAAAGACATCCCCGATCGATCAAAATAAGTACCGATGTACTCCAGATAAGATGCGGCCTCCGGTGATTGAATCAAAAAACCACCTCTTGTCAGCATCTTTTGATACTTTGAATCTGACAGAACCACACCCCGGAATGCGACACCCATTATTCTTTGATTGATCGGCATTCGAATAAAAACTGTAAATGGCAATGTGGTCATTGAAAAAAGATCTGTGGGCAAAATATCAAAAAACTGCGCTCTGCATTTCAACAACAACATGTATTCAAATTTGAAGTTTTGAAAGAAATCAAATGGAGTGATCAAAATCACCCGCGAAAATTTCGGTCCGGAAAATTTATTCTTATCAGGAGCCTCGTGGGTCAAAGTAAATACTGTCGAAAGTGGAAACCTTTCCATCAGCCCGAGTATTCTCTCTGAAAACGCGCCAATATGCTCTGACTCCTCTTGAGCCACAACAATAACAATGGCTCGTTGAGTTTCAAAGGGACGGTTCTTAACATCATCCAGGGCCAAAACATGCCGAAACGTGAATCCATGTGTGGAGATCAGACTGCGGACACGCGACAGAACATCCTCTCGCTGACTTAACAGCAAAATCTCAAGCTTTTGTCGAAAAAAAATGGACGGACGTTTTTCAGCCATAAACAAAAATAGGATACGCCATCCCCCTACTTGCTACCAGTAAATCTTAATTCCTGTTTGACAATCTAGATCAGCCCCAGAATTCTAATACTATGAAAACAATGATCATTTCTTTAGTATCTATTTTGATGTCCATTTCCGCAAACGCTGCACTTCTTAAAACAGAAGTCGGATCAAATAAAATGGAGAAAGTGGCACTCTCGACTGCGGCAACCACGACGGTTGACGGAGAAGAGGTCAAACTCAGCGAAGTCGGGGCTGGCCTGCGAGCGAAAAAAGTCGTTTTCGTTGATGTGAAAGTTTATATTGGCGAACTTTTTGTCGCTGACATCGCAAAGTTCAAGAAAGCAGAACCACTTGCCTCAGTGAAAGACCAAAAGGCAATTGCGATCCAGCTCCACTTTCTTAGAGATGTTGACGCCGAAAACGTACAAAAGTCATTTAAGGAAGCTCTGACTACCAACTCCGTCGATCTTTCAGACGCCTCAATCAAGCAATTCCTTGATGCAGTTTCACAGGGCGGCGAAGCAAAAAGCGGCAAAGCAATCACAATATTGGGAACTCGCCTGAAGGATGGAAACGAAAAGATTTCCTATGAAACAACATCAGGCCCTACAACTGAGATTAAAGGCAGCGCGGGATTCATTGAAAAAATCTTTTCGATCTGGCTTGGCAAACCATCGGATGATGGCGTTGCTCAGTTAAAAAAGTCCATCTTGAAGTAATCAGTCCAAATCCAAAAGCCGGTAGCCAACGCCGGCTTCAGTTGAAATGATTTCAGGAGTGGTCTCGTCGATCTTTAACTTCTTTCTGACAGCTCCGACATACACCCGCAAGTAATGGGTGTGTTCAACCGAGTTTGACCCCCAGATCTCATTCATCAACATTCTGTGGGTCACAACCTTGCCTTTATGCTTCATCAACACTTTCACAATATTGAACTCAGTGGCCGTCAACTTTTATCCACAGCAAGAGGAAAATCTTATGTTTCAAGCGTGGGATGTATGTTGGCAAATACAAGCGAAGTCCATTTAGGAGACATGAACCATCAGTGAAAATAGCAAAAGCACGTTGCTCTTATTTTTGAGGAGGAAGTCCGGATGAAAATCTTTTGCTTTGCCCCGGTATTAAGAAAGGGTTCATTTAATAAAAAACTGATCCGCATTGCCAAGGCTTATGCAGAAGAGTTTCCAGACGCGAAAGTCGAATTGTGTGAGTTCAATGAATTTCCCATGCCCGTCTACGACGGTGACTTGGAAACTGAGCAAGGAATCCCGGAGGGCGTCACCAAGCTGGCTGAAAAGATCAACTCCGCTGACGCCATCATCATTTCTTCGCCGGAATACAATGGTGGCATGCCGGGACCTTTTAAAAATGCCGTAGACTGGCTATCACGACTTAAACCCGTTCCCCTGCGTGATAAACAGATCCTGCTAATTGGTGCGTCTATAAGCCAATTTGCAGCGATTAAGGGTAACTTCCACAGTCGCGTGCCTTTTCATGTGCTGAATGCCTTCGTTTATCCCGACTATTTCGGTGTGGCATTCTCCGAAACAGCCTTTGATGAAAAGGATCAATTGAAAGACGCCAAACAAAGTGAGCGCCTAAAAAAACTAGTCACAAACTTTCTGCAATACGCCTCCCGCACCGAAACTCCATTCGATCGCCTGGGAGAGTTTTTTGAGGAACAAAAACACAGCCACGACGAAAAGCATCCGCATTGAAATTCGACCGTTAGGGAATTTGAAAAATAAGCTTCTATTGTGCCTGCGAATTTGCACCGCGCATTTAGCAAAAAAAAGACCGAAGGTTCACTTCGGTCTTTTAGTTCTCTTGTTTTGCTTTTTCTTATTTAGTTAAGTCAGCCAGAGTTTCTGTTCATCGATGCGGATCTCGCTCGCAGCTCTACAGCTGGAGTGATTACGATTTTCTCTGGAGCCGATTTCAATTCTTTTACTTCCGTCTCAGCAGCAACTTGCTCCACTGCTTTTTCGCCGGAAAAATTCAACATCACAACACCCAGCACAATCAATGATGTAGCCAAAACTTTCTGCATAGGAAGTGGTTCATTAAACATAACCAGGCCCAACACAGCCATGATAGCAGTACCGACACCTGCCCAGATTGCGTAAACCACACTGACTGGCAGAGTTTTAAGTGCAAACGTAATACAGAAAAAAGAAATAGCAAAACATAGAACCATTAATACAGAAGGAATCAGCCGCGTGAAACCATCTGCGTATTTCATTCCAATAGTACCCAAGATCTCGAAAATAATTGCCGCCGCAAGATATGCATAAGGCATAAAACACCGTTTAGGATGACCTTTCTTGTCGTTTATTCAGTTTTTAATTCCCTTGCCCAGATGACTCTCTGGGAGATCTTTTTTGAATCCATGCGGAAAAAAGACTTAAAAAGCGAACAGGAAGAAAATTCCTGTTTTTTGATATTAGTAGGATATCATGGCGGCTGACAAAAAGCTCTCGCGACTGGACTAAATTTATTTATGCTCGTGATTACAGCATGTTAGCGTGTTTCACGATCTCAAATTGAGACGTTCATTTTGATATTTCAGGGGTAACTTTTGTATTGGTTTTTAGAGTAATTTGCTTCAAAACAAATATGAAACTGTTTATC